>JAGYOI010000209.1 GCA_018399395.1 Prolixibacteraceae bacterium | reverse complement strand
CTAAAAAGGTGAAATTTCAACCGGGGCTAAGGCCTTTTTTCAGCTTTTAGGCAAGTAATTGTTAAAACGAATTTATTATGAGCTCAAAGAAAAGCATTATTGGAATAGGAAACGCGTTAATGGACATCGTTGTCAAATTAACCGATGAAGAGCTGCTTGCAAAAAATAACCTGCCAAAAGGCAGCATGACATTAGTAGATGCCGAAACTTCAAATAACATCAACACACAATCTGTAAAATACGAACAGATACTGGCCCCGGGCGGGTCGGTAGCTAACACGATTCACGGGTTGGCGTACCTCGGGGCCGAAACCGCGTTTATTGGAAAAACCGGCTACGATGAACTGGGGAAAAAGTACGAAGAAGAACTGGCTAAAATTGGGGCAATACCAAAACTTTTCAAATCAGAAACACCAACAGGCGTAGCACTGGCTCTGGTTACGCCCGATTCAGAGCGGACATTTGCCACTTACCTGGGAGCCGCCATTGAACTGATCCCCGAAGAAATCACTATCGATTTGTTCCGAAATTACGATATCGCTTACATTGAAGGATATCTGGTACAAAACCACGATTTGGTGCGAAAAGCTGCCGAAATGGCCCGAAAAGCCGGACTGACCATCGCGCTCGACCTTGCAAGTTTTAATGTGGTTGAAGACAACATCGATTTTCTGAAAGAAGTAGCAACCGATTATATCGATATTATTTTTGCCAACGAAGAAGAAGCGAAAGCTTTTACCGGATATGAACCGGAAAAGGCAATTGACGTCCTTTACAATTATTGTGATGTTGTGGTTGTTAAAACCGGTAAAACCGGCTCGTTGATTAAAAACAGCGACGAAACAATCAAGGTAGACTCAATTGGTACAACCTGCATCGACACAACCGGTGCCGGCGATTTATACGCTGCCGGATTCCTGTATGGATTATCGTGTAACTACAAGCTTGCAACTTGCGGTAAAATTGCATCACTGGTTGCCGGAAACGTTATTACAGTTTATGGTGCCCGCATGGATGACGAACACTGGAAACTCGTGAATCAGAAGGTTAGTGACCTGTTATAATATCCATTTTTTCAGAAAAACAAATTAAAAAAAGACAATGACACATAAATCAGGTTTTGTCAATATTATTGGCAATCCAAACGTGGGTAAATCCACGGTAATGAATGCATTGGTGGGTGAAAAAATATCCATCATTACTTCAAAAATGCAAACAACACGCCACCGCATCAAGGGGATTGTCAGTGGCGATGATTTTCAAATTGTTTATTCCGACACCCCCGGAATATTGAAACCAAATTACCGTTTGCAGGAAAACATGCTGAAATATGTTGATACCGCTATAACCGATGCCGACATAATTCTTTACGTTACCGATGTTATTGAAACATTTGACAAAAACACCGATTACATTGAAAAAATCAAGAACTCGGATGTCCCCGTTATTCTGTTAATTAATAAAATTGATTTATCAGACCAACCTAAAGTGCTGGAATTAATTGAGCAATGGCAAAATATGTTGCCCAAAGCACATATTATCCCGGTATCGGCTAAAGAAAAATTCAACATTGAACCGATTTTCAATTTGATACTTGAAAATTTACCCGAAGGTCCGGCATTTTATCCTAAAGATGAACTTACCGACCGTAACGAGCGTTTTTTTGTTCAGGAAATCATTCGCGAAAAGATACTTCTTCATTACCAAAAAGAAGTACCATATTCGGTTGAAATTGAGGTAGAAGAGTTTAAGGAAGAAGAAAAAATAATTAACATCCGCGCCATTATTTTTGTAAGCCGCGAAACCCAAAAAGGCATCATTATTGGCCACCAGGGTAAAGCGATAAAGCGTGTGGGTATTGAAGCCCGGAAGGATATTGAAGAGTTTTTCAGTAAAAAAGTGTTTCTCGACCTGTATGTAAAAGTTAGCAAGGACTGGCGCGATGAAGAACAAAAATTGCGTGGCTTTGGTTACGATATGCAGTAAAAGAAGAACAAATCAAATTCAACACAAAAATTAATTATGAACAATATAGTAGCAATTGTTGGCAGGCCTAATGTAGGTAAATCAACGCTTTTTAATCGCATTGTTGAATCGCGAACAGCAATTGTTGACAACGAATCGGGTGTTACCCGCGACCGCAATTACGGAAAAGGCGAATGGAACGGTCATGAGTTTTCAATTATCGATACCGGTGGGTATGTTACCAACTCCGACGATGTATTTGAAGAAGAAATCCGCAAGCAGGTACACCTCGCGATGGATGAATCGGATGTTATCATTTATGTTGTTGATGTTGAAAACGGAATAACCGACCTCGATGATGCTATCGCGCAACTACTTCGTCAGGTAGATAAACCGGTGGTTGTAGCTGTTAACAAGGTTGACAACCATGCACGCATCAACGATTCATATGAATTTTACAACCTCGGTCTGGGCGATTTGTTTTGTATTTCCTCAATAAACGGAAGCGGTACAGGCGATTTGCTCGATAAGGTGGTTGATGCTTTTCCTGCAAAAAGAGAATATGAAAAAGATGATGAAATACCCCGTTTTGCCATTGTTGGCCGCCCTAACGTGGGTAAGTCATCGATGATAAATGCCATGACAGGCGAAGAAAGGCACATTGTTACCGATGTTGCCGGCACTACGCGCGACTCCATTTTCACGCGTTATAATAAATTTGGGCACGATTTTATCCTTACCGATACTGCCGGTCTCCGTAAAAAAGGCAAGGTACACGAGAACCTTGAATTCTACTCGGTAATGCGCTCGATACGTGCCATTGAAGCATCTGATGTTTGTTTAATACTGATTGATGCTACACGTGGTGTTGAAGCACAGGATTTAAATATTTTCAACCTGGCCATAAAAAACAAAAAAGGCGTGGTTTTTTTGGTTAACAAATGGGATTTGGTTGAAAAAGACCAAAACAGCACAAAGAAATTTACCGAAACCATAAAAGAACGTATTGCCCCTTTTACCGATGTTCCCATCCTTTTTACTTCGGCACTGACCAAACAACGTGTGCTTAAAGCGTTTGAAACAGCCATGGAGGTATACGAAAACCGCAAGCAACGCATTAAAACATCAGCGCTGAACGAGTATATGCTTGAGGCCATTGAACAATTTTCACCCCCCACAAATAAAGGAAAATTCATTCGCATTAAATACGTAACACAATTGCCAACCGAAACCCCGGTATTTGCATTTTATGCTAATTTACCGCAATATGTAAAAGCACCTTACAAGCGTTACCTTGAAAACAAAATCAGGGAATTTTTCAATTTCAATGGTGTACCCATTTCAATTGTGATGCGTAAAAAGTAAAACATTTTACGATTTGAATACGTTCATTTTTCAAAAATGTAAATCATCATGGCACGAAACTGGCAAACAATAAAAGAATACGAAGAAATAAAGTTTGAATATTTCGAAGGGATAGGAAAAATTACCATTAACCGACCGCGTTATCGAAATGCATTTACGCCCGACACCACAAAGGAAATGTGCGAAGCGATGGTGTATTGTCGCGAAAGCCAGGATATTAATGTTGTGGTTATTACCGGCGAGGGCGATAAAGCCTTTTGCAGCGGTGGCGACCAAAACGTGAAAAGTACGGCCGGGTATATCGGGAAAGACGGGGTGCCAAGGCTCAACATCCTCGATATGCAAAAGCTTATCCGCAGCATTCCAAAGCCTGTTATTGCCATGGTTAATGGTTATGCCATTGGTGGCGGCCACGTGTTACATGTGGTGTGCGACCTGAGCATTGCCTCCGAAAACGCCATTTTCGGGCAAACGGGGCCTAAAGTAGGCAGTTTCGATGCCGGGTTTGGTTCGTCGTACCTGGCACGCATTGTTGGCCA
>JAGYOI010000208.1 GCA_018399395.1 Prolixibacteraceae bacterium | reverse complement strand
TCCGTAACAGTATCGGCCAATCATTTGGCCAGCGCGAATCGGCACTTTCACACTTTTACTTTGGAGGTTTCCGCAACAATTATGTCGATTGGCAACCATCGGGCCAATACCGTAAACCCCTTGCTTTTCCCGGTGCCCAGATTGATGAGATTAGAGCATATAATTATGTCAAAACAATGGGCGAGCTCAACCTTAAACCAATACGACTGCAAAGAGTCGGTTTCAACTGGGGATATCCCACATTTATCAAAACATCAGTATTTGGCACACATCTAATTACCGATGTAAATAATAAGGGAAATGTCAGAAATATTTATAATTTTGGTTCTCAAATAGACATTCAGTTTGTCTTGTTTTCGTATTTGAAAACAACATGGTCGTTTGGCTATGCCCACATGTTTGAAGAAACAAACAATAATGGACAATTTATGTTCTCATTAAAATTATTAGGACAATAAAACAGAATAAATAACAAATTAAATAATCCACACCATGAGCATTAAACACCTAAATCTTATCACAATTGCTGTATTAATAATTTTTTTGGCAGCAGCCTGCAACAATTCTTCAAAATCGAAAAAAGGCACAACTTCCGACGGCAAAGAAAAATCAGTTGAAGTTGAAGTATTCGATGCAAACGAGTTGAAAGACCAAATTGTAGGTATCATTCAGGATGCACCCGACCCGAAAGAAATGGCTGAACTTTTGAACGAAGCCGGCGCATCGTATATCCTCGACCTTACCGTTCCGGTTGATGATGTTGATAAATTCATGACAACCACCCAAAAAAGTATTGGGTTGGGCATGTATGCTTTCGACATTCAGTATGCTACGGCATATAACCGGGGCGATGTAGCAACTCAAATTGGGATGGTTGAAAGAGATATTATTGAAGACCTCGGACTTGAACAAGACCTCAGCTCTTCAGAACAATTTATTGAAAGATTACAGAACAATACAAATAATAAAGACTCTGTTGAAAGTCTCGTGGCTGAAGCCATGAACTATGCCAACAGGCAACTGGCTAAAGGCGACCGCCCCGATGTATATGCCCTGGCATTTATCGGAGCCAATGTTGAAGCACTTTATATTTTAAGCCAACTTGCAAAAATGTCGGTTGAAAACAAAGACCTCTTGAAAATAATGGCTGGCCAAAAAGAACGGGCAAAGTCAATTTTCTCATTGCTTGAACTCATGTCGGGCGACAAAACGGTAAAACCATTTTACGAAAAAATGAAACCGGTTTATGAATATTACATTGAAGTAAAATCATTTAAAGAAGAAGAGCTAAATGAAATTGCCCCAATGATTGAAGATTTACGAAACAGCATTATGTAACAATAGATCGTTAGATAAAAGACATGAGATAATTAGACTTGTGAGAAATATTTTAACAAAAGCCGACTGAAAAATTCAGCCGGCTTTTTTATTTCTAAATGTTTTTAATTTACCCCAACCTCATTTCTTCTTAACCACTAACACTTATTCCCTTTCAAACAAATTCAAATAATGTTCAATTTCAAAAAAATTTTACTAAACAAAACAAAGCATACTTTAATATTTTTTTTAACTTTAAGAGTTCAGTAAACCAACCTATTTATGAAGTATATTTTAACCTTACTTACAACTTTTCTCCTTGCTGTTTTTTCTGCAAATGCACAGCAATCAAGCCTTACATTCACGCCCCAATGGTTGCCACAGGCACAGTTTGCCGGTTATTATGTAGCGCTTGAAAAGGGATTTTATACCGATGAAGATCTCACAGTTGAAATAAAGCACCCTTCGGCTTCGGTAAATGCTACCGAAATGCTCAAAAACAACACTGCCGATGTAATTTCACTTTTTCTTGTCTCGGCCATGAAAGCCCGCAACGAAAAATTTAAGCTGGTTAACATTGGCCAGCTTTCGCAGCATTCAGCGCTAATGTTTGTCACCCACAAAAAAAGTGGCATCGAAAAACTTAACCAACTTGATGGCAAACGAATTGGCATTTGGAAAAGCGGCTTCGACGAAGTTCCAAAAGCGCTGATGCAATCGAACAACTATGAAGTGGAATGGATACCCATTCTTTCTTCCATCAACATGTTCATGATTGGCGGTATTGATGCCATGACCGTGATGTGGTATAACGAATACGACCAAATTATCAATGCAGGCATTAACCCTGACGAGCTTAACACTTTCAGGTTCGCCGATTTTGGATGTGATATTCCTGAAGATGGTCTATACTGCCTTGAATCAACATATTTACAACGAAAACCCGACCTTGAAAAATTTGTGCAAGCAACCATGCGCGGCTGGAAATATGCCAAAGAAAATAAAGAAGAAGCACTCGAAATTGTTCTATCCGAGATGAAAAAAGCACACGTGCCAACCAACCTCACCCATCAAAAATGGATGCTCGAATGTATGCTTGAGTTAATGGAACCCGGCACAAAAAATGTAAAAAAGGGAGAACTTGCTGAAATTGATTTTCACAAAACACGCAATATGCTTAAAGAGGGTAATTATATAAATAGCAATATTTCTTTCAATTCGTTTTACAAACCTGTTTTGAAATAAGATTATGAAGATATCTCCAATATCAATGAAATATACCAGGAAATATTAAAAACATGAACGAGATTACGCTTAACGCTTTAATCAATTTATTCGCACTTTTTTCAGCTATTAGCGATTCGAAAAAAGAAGAAGCCATTCGTGTTTTTTCTTTTTACCTGCAACTTAATCCTGTCATATCAGACACAGGCGAATATCTGAAACTTTTTGAAGAATTGCTTGACTTTTATGGGGTAGATGGAGAAGCAGCTCTCCCTATCGACTTGGATCATCAAGCACGTAGCATCAGTGAAAATGTAAAAACACGCTTACGCAAAGATGAACAGGTTATGGTTTTTTTGCGTTTTCTTGAGCTGGCAAAACACGGAAATAAAGAAAAGGCAGAGTCTTTATTTATAACGCTCTCCCAAGTTTTTGAAATTAACGAGAAAGAGTACTTAAAATTTTCCGATTTTATATTTCATGGAACCCCAAAACAATCATCACCCGAATGGTTCATGATAATTGATAACAATCAAAATTCAACGATAAAGGGCGTAAACCACAAATACGAAAAAAACCTAAACGGGAAACTTGTATTTCTTTCTTCACCACTAATCGGCCACCTTATTTTCACCTTCTACGGCAAAGAAGACCTAACACTTGAGGGAAACCCAATTCAACCTGAAAGGTTTTATGCCTTTAAAGAGGGAAGCATTATACGAGGGCCACGCGTAATGCCAATCTATTACATCGATATTTCATCGCAGTTTCATCGAGATGAAAAGTCAAAACCATTCGTTTTTTCAGGACAGAACCTTAATTTCAGGTTTAACCATAGTGATAATGGCCTGCATAATTTCACTTTCTCAGAATCATCGGGGCAATTGGTTGCAATAATGGGGGGCAGCGGCGTAGGCAAATCTACGCTAGTAAATATTCTGAACGGAAATATTCCTGTGCAACAAGGCTCGGTTAAAATCAACGGTTTTGATATCTATAAGAATAAAAAAGAGATTGAAGGGCTTATAGGTTACGTACCCCAGGACGATTTGCTGTTCGATGATTTAACCGTATGGGAAAATTTGTACTACAATGCTTGTTTGTGTTTTGATGGCTTATCGAAAACAGAAATTGTAGAAAAGGTTTCATTAATTCTTCACGAGTTGGAACTATTCCCGTTTAAAGACTTAAAGGTAGGCAGTCCGTTAAAGAAAATTATTAGCGGCGGACAGCGAAAACGGCTTAATGTAGCGATGGAACTTATCCGCGAACCTTCAATTCTTTTTGTAGATGAACCAACATCGGGACTCTCGTCTATTGATTCGGAGACAGTAATGTTGCTTTTAAAA
>JAGYOI010000207.1 GCA_018399395.1 Prolixibacteraceae bacterium | reverse complement strand
AGAATTTAGCTTAAACACGTCGCACATATCATTAATCGATAACGCAGGGCCTTACCCCAATTACCATACAGACTCCGACTCTCTTTCGTCAAGAGCTATTGGATTCGACATAACGCTGACCGACAGCACGATGACTAACGAGTATTCTGCTCCTTTGCTAGTTGATTGCCAGCATACAGTCCCGTTTTTTATAAAAGGTGCATATGCATGGAGTTGCGACTGTATAAATTGGGAATTCAAAGCAAAGCAAAAACTAAAAGCCATCCGTTTGATTACCCTGTCAGACTTTAACAACGAGCTGCCTGCACAAACCGATATCAGCCACCTGCTGGTTGGTCGGGTTGACAAAGCCGACTTTGAAGGACACGGGATGTACAAAACACTTGAGAAAACCATCGCTTATTTAGCAGAAGAACGTATGTATTACTCGCCTGATTATTCATTTGAATTGTACCTTACCGAAGCTCCCAAAGTCAATAGCATTCGCTTTGAGATCACTTTTGAGTTTGACGATAATTCATTCATTACCGACACCACAGAAACCATTTACCCGGTTGCACAATTTGAACTATAGACTTATGAATTTCAGCTTAAAACACATCATATCCCCAGGTATCATATTGCTTTTGTCAACCTGGATTTCTGAAGCACAGATTGTGAAACGATATTCAGTTGATGGCTACCTGGGTGCCAAATCAACTATCAATCAAAAGTCAGGTTATACAGGCCTCGATTTCATGAACTACATCGAAAACTACGACGATTACTACATTGATGAGTTCTACTTAAATTTTTCATCGCACTTTTGGATGAAAAACAACTGGGAAGCCGACCTCGAAATTGGCGTTGGCAGCAGCCTTATACCTAACCGTCTCGACTTACGGGCGATCAAACGATACAACAAGCTGGGCATCAATTTCGGTTTTGAGAACCTCCCATTTTTTGTTTACGAAGCCGAACTATACTACAGCGAAACATCCACTTCGTTTTACATAAACCACCACCCCGACCTTTCGTATTCGTACATTCAGTTCGATTTGTTCTTATTTGGCCCTTATACTGGAATCAACTACACGTTCGAAAACGATAAAATTATTTTCAGGGGAGATATCAATGCAGGTTTTTCGTTCAACAACAAAGAACACAGCTATGTTACGCTTAAAGAAAAAAACAGCAACTACATCTGGTCGGAAGAATACAAGATAAAATCGTCGCCGGCAATATGGATAAATCCTGAAATATATCTTTTTATCCGGCTTTTCGATTTTACCAATTTCGATATCGGAGCCAGAATCAGTGCCGGCTACTATGCAACACACAAAAGCTTATCGTATAATTACACGGCAAGGCAATGGACTTTCGAAAATGAGGAAAAGGAGTACCGCGATATGCCCGCGCACTGGTTGCAACAAGTAAATATAGATGCAGGTTTATCGTTTATTTTTTAAGAAGTTAAACTGGTGCTACATTATTTTGAGATTATAATTTCCGTTAAATTTAACATCCTAAATGAGCAACCACCATTTTAATTTCACCATAACTAACACTGTTACCAAGTTTATCCCTAATTTCGGCAGAAGGCATTTCAGGGTTTGATTTTACAACTTGCTCAATTTTTTGATATTTTGCTTTATCGATTACGTCGAGCACATCCAGCTCACCAAGTTCAACAAAATGAGCCAGATGCCCTTCAATGGTTGATGTGGCATAACCACGACGTTTTGCTACGTCATCAATGGAGCGGTTTTCGCCAAACATTTTCAGGCTGATCTCTTTTGTATCAAGGCCGGCGAACTCAACCTCTTGTGCTGCACTGGTTGGGATAGCTTCTCCCCTGCCGGCTTTATACTTTAAAATCAGTGAAAGGATGTCGGGGCCGAATTGCTGCATTTTTTTCCCACCCATACCTCTTACCGCTTTCAATGTTTTAGCTGTAACGGGCATTTTTGAAGAAATACCTGCCATTACCGGATGCCTCAATATCTTGGATTCATCTAAGCCGGTCTCTTCCGATTTTTGTGCCCGCCACTCAGCCAGCACTTTATAAAACTCAGGGTTTTCAACATCGGCAAACACAGCTGCACGCCGGGTTGTTTTTGTCGGCTTCTCGATGGCAGCTTCGGCACGTGCCTTCAGATAAGCATGAATTGAGAAGCCACTTTTCACGGCTTCAAGACAAGCTTTTCGTATTTCCAATTCGCTTTCGATACGGCCAAACACATCGCTCAACCGTTTTCGTATCGCCTTATTATCAGTTCTGAAACTGGCTTGTTCCAATGGGGAGTCGATGTGTTCGTGTAGTTTTTTCTGATAGTAATCAACCGCTTTTGCAATGCGCTTATCCAACGTTTCGTTATTTTCGGCATAACCGTACTGGTTAATTATGTCCGACACCTGATCGTAAAATTTTTCGGCAACCTCAACCATCTCAACATTAACCGGAGAAAGCATCTTAATCAGAACTTCGCGCATATTGCCCATAACATAGGCTTCATTCTCACTCCATATTCTTAAAAAATATTTGATATGCCCGGTTAGTGTTTTAAAATCGAAAAGTTCGGCAATCAGTTGTTTTTCGTATTCCTTCCGGGCTTGTGTCAAGTCCTGTTTTCCGGGTTGGTTTTTTTCAACATCGTCGGTAAAACTAACAACGGTTTCATCGTTGATTACGCTTCCGGCATCGAGGGGAGAGCTAAGCACAAGGCCTTCAAGGCTGCGGCAACGGCTTAATGCCACATATACCTGACCGTGGGCAAACGATTGTTGTGCATCAATGATAGCCTTGTCAAACGTTAAACCCTGACTTTTGTGAATGGTAATTGCCCATGCCAACTTCAGCGGGAACTGAACAAACTGCCCTACTGTATCTTCTTCAATTTCTGATGTTTGTTCATTTAAAGTATATTTGGTGTTTTCCCAAACATCACGTTCCACTTTAATTACATCAGCATCATTCTTGCACTGAACTTCAATCTTATCATCATCAATCTGTACAACTTTACCTATTTTACCATTAAAATATCGTTGTTCGCCCTTTGAATCATTTTTCAGAAACATTACCTGTGCGCCAACTTTTAACTGAAGAAGTTCATCGGCCGGATACGAATTTTCAGGAAATTCACCTTGCACCCTGCACTCGAAGCTATGCATCTTTGTAGATAGCCGGTTTAAACGCGAAGCATTCACACGCTGCGACTGGTAGTTATGCGTAGTAAGCATAATGTAGCCTTCTTCATCTTTAGGGTTGAAGTCTTTAACATAACGGCCATTAAGCATTTTAACCGTTGACTCATCAAGAATATTTTCCCTTACGTTGTTTAACAGATCGATAAATACCTGGTCACTTTGCCGGTAAATATGCTTAAGTTCAATACCTGTAAACTTTGATTGTTTTAAAGCACGGCTGCTAAAAAAGTAAAACGTATCGTAATATTTCTTCAAAATATTCCATTCATCGTCTTTTACCACCGGTGAAAGTTGCTGTAAATCGCCAATCATTAACAATTGTGCACCGCCAAAAGGCTTGTAACGATCCCGGTAGCGCCGTAGCACCGCATCGATGGCGTCGAGCATATCGGCACGCACCATACTGATTTCATCAATAATTAAAAGATCGAGGCTACGGATGATGTTAATTTTATTCTTACTAAACCGTTTTGCTTTAAAGGAATTGCCCTGCGATTCGTCGGCACCATGCATTCCATACTGTCCATCGGGAATTTGGGGCCCAAATGAAAGCTGAAAAAACGAATGAATGGTTACACCTCCGGCATTAATGGCAGCCACCCCGGTGGGGGCAACAATAATGGAGCGTTTTGGAGATTCTTTTTTTAAATTTTTCAGGAATGTAGTTTTACCGGTACCGGCTTTTCCTGTAAGAAATACATTTTGATTGGTGTATTGCAAAAAAT
>JAGYOI010000206.1 GCA_018399395.1 Prolixibacteraceae bacterium | reverse complement strand
GGACACGATCACCCAGGTCTGGTTATACGGCGACCATTACAAATGGAGGGCTATGCGCGCCAATGGCATCGACGAAAAATTCATTACCGGCAAAGGCTCTGATATTGAGAAATTTGAAAAGTGGGCCGAAACAGTTCCCTATACTTTGCGCAATCCATTGTACCACTGGACCCATATGGAATTGCAGCGTTATTTCTGCATCAACGACGTGCTAAACCCGTCAACTGCAAACCCCATTTTCGAAAAAACCGAAAGCATGTTGCAGCAACCTGATTTCTCGGTTCAAAATTTGCTAAAAAAAGCAAAAGTTGACACCTTATGCACCACCGATGACCCTTCAGACGACCTGAAGTACCACATTCAGCTTGCTAACAATGACCCGGGGTTTAAAACCCTGCCTACATGGCGCCCCGACAAAGCCATGAATGCCGACGATGCAGCAACTTACAACGAATACCTTAACAAATTGGGTGAATCGGCTGACATCGATATTAAATCGGTTGACGATCTGATCAACGCACTTCAAAAGCGTCACGATTTCTTTAATGAAAATGGATGCCGCATTTCAGACCATGGTGTAGAAGAAATTTACGCCGAGAATTTTACGAAAGCCGAAATCGACAATATCTTCAACCAGTTACGAGGTGGCAAAAACCTCAATAACGAAGCGTTACGTAAATTTAAATCGTTTATGTTGCTCGAAGGTGCCAAAATGGACCACGCGTCAAACTGGGCACAACAGTTTCATTACGGTGTAATCAGGAATAACAACAGCCGTATGTTTGCCAAGTTGGGCCCCGATACCGGTTTCGATTCAATTGGAGACTTTAAAATAGCACGAGCCATGGTGAAATTTTTCGATACACTCGAAAGCACCGACCAACTGGCCAAAACCATTATTTATAACATTAACCCGGGCGACAACGAAATAATAGCCACCATGTTGGGCAATTTCAACAAAGGCCCCGTGGCCGGAAAAATACAGTTTGGATCAGGCTGGTGGTTCCTCGATCAAAAAAATGGCATGATAGAGCAAATGAACGCGCTGTCGGCCCTCGGCCTAATCAGCAAGTTTGTAGGCATGCTCACCGATTCTCGCAGCTTCCTGTCGTTCCCGCGTCACGAATATTTCCGCCGCATCATGTGCAACCTTTTTGGTGAAGACATGGAAAATGGCGAAATACCAAACGATTTCGACCTGGTTGGACAAATTGTGCAAGACATCAGCTATAACAATGCCAAAGAGTATTTCAAATTTTAAATGTAGAGAATGGTTGTACCGGTACAGGTGATTGAATCTTGAATCTTGAATCTTGAATGTTAAATCTACATTCCGTCGGCAATTCATATGAAGACTTCGATGTTGTTCGATTGCTTTATTGCTACTTTTTTTCTTTTTATCGAAGCATTAAAGAAGCAAATTAGTCATTTGAAAACTTACCCGCAGCATATGAATTGCCGGATTACTATAAAAAAAACCGTTGAGATCATTCCCAACGGTTTTTTTATGTTATGATAGCTTAAAACGATATATTTTATGCTTTTTCGAGTTTCAGTGTTTCTGCTACACGGTCGCAAACTTCGGTTGGCCCGAAATACTGAATTGGTCCGGGATACACAAAATCTGTTTTAACGGCCCAATCTTCGCGTTTCGAGGCAAAATAATTGAATGGTTTGCCATCGAGCTCAACAAGTGCTTTTTGAATTACTGGTTTCATATGCCCGTGACGGCGTTCCATATTCATCATCATTGTAATAGGTACACCACCGGCAATCCACTCATCAGCCTGAGCTGTAGTATTACGCACCGACGACATATAGCCTGTTTTTCCGCTGGCAATAAGTGCTGATGCATTGTAACCTAATGAATAGCAATAATCGGCATCGAAGTTCGACGGAGCTGCGCAACGGCCTTCATAACCAAAGAAATGGTTTTGTGATCCAAATTTACCAGAGAACTTGTTTTCAAGTTTACGCTCGGCCAATTCAGCCTCAACCATTTCAATTAAAAGTTTTTCTGTTTCAATTTTTGAAACCTGTACATTACCATGTGGATCGCGGTCTAAGGTAAGCTGGTTGGCAATACCTTCGGGCAACGAACGAAATACTACTGATGATGACGGTGAAAGTTTTTCAGCTACCCAGTCGATACGGTGTGATTTTTTCACATGTGAAAAAGCTTGTGCAGAAGCGGTTCCTTCTGCCAAAAGATCATTCAATTCGTTAATTAAAGTTTTCATTTCGGGAATGAATTCAATCAATCCTTCAGGAATTAAAGCAACTCCAAAGTCTTCATCATTTTCGGCACGTTTGGCAATTACATCGGCAATACCATCTACAATTTCACTTAATGTTTGTTTCTTCTGGGCAACTTCTTCCGAAATTAAACAAATATTAGGCTGTGTTTGCAATGCACACTCTAAAGCAATATGAGAAGCCGAACGCCCCATAAGCTTAATGAAGTGCCAGTATTTTTTTGCTGAATTGGCATCGCGCATGATGTTACCTATAAGCTCTGAATATACCTTGCAGGCTGTATCGAAACCAAATGAAGTTTCAATCATTTCATTTTTAAGGTCACCATCAATAGTTTTAGGACACCCAATTACCTGAACACCTGCATCTTTTGTTTTGTAGTACTCGGCCAAAACACAAGCATTGGTATTTGAATCGTCACCACCAATAACAACTACAGCATTGATATCTAGCTTCTTACAATTTTCCAGGCCTTGATCAAACTGCGACTCTTCTTCAAGCTTTGTTCGTCCCGAGCCAATAATATCAAAACCACCGGTATTACGGTATGCATCAATAATATCTTCAGTTAATTCAACAATATTATTGTTGATAAAACCATCAGGTCCACCTAAAAAACCATATAACTTATTTTCAGGGTTCAACGATTTTAATCCATCGAAAATACCCGAAATAACATTATGCCCGCCGGGTGCCTGACCGCCTGATAAAATAACACCGACATTCATAACTGGAGCATCCATTTTTTCGTTTGCGGCTTCAAATGTTATAAGTGGCAGTCCGTTTGTATTCGGAAATAATTCCTTTATCGCCTCCTGATCAGCTACCGACTCTGTTGCTTTGCCTTCAACAGCTTTCACATTTCCTTTTAAAGCTTTTGGTAATTTAGGCTGGTATTTAGCCCTTTCTTTTTGTAATGCACTAATTGCCATTGTTCTATGTTTTTATTGTTTTGAATATTCATGATCGGGAAAAATTATGTCCGGCAAAAAAATACCAGAAAATAACTCCGACTACGATAACAAAACTATATAATTGACTAATAATCTATAAATTAATGCAAGGTAATTAATGAAACAAAATGAAAACTTAAACATTTATTAGCATTGTATTAGCTTGTGAAAAAGTCAAACACATTCCCAACCGTTGATGTGCGGCCTTTATAGAGCTCTGTATATCCGCAACGCGTGCATGAAACAGCTGTAAATTTTTTGTTTTGAACATCAAATATTTTTGCCAGTGCACCGCCGGTTGTACGAATCTGATCGGCTTGGTATTGTTTGTTCCCACACTTTGGACAAAGGTATTCTTGTCTTTCCATAGAATTCTTTTTTTTTAATATTCATAATAATATGTAAGACAATTATTTTATGAAAAATTACAGTTCAGGGTTAACATTTTTGTAAAAATTAAAAAAACCGGTAACAAAATAAAATGTTACCGGTTTTTATCATACGTGAATGATCATCAGTTCATAATCATTTCTACTGTTCCTACACTCTCACTTTCAACCGTATCGTATGCTCGTGCAAACGACATTATGTTATCTACACAGCTTTCGGGAGCACTGAATAATTCAGGACCTCCCTGTTTGCTGGTATTGTTATCACTAAAAAGGGTTGAACGTAAGGTTGCATAAAAATGATTTACATAAAAGGTAAAGATTTTTTTCATAGGCAT
>JAGYOI010000205.1 GCA_018399395.1 Prolixibacteraceae bacterium | reverse complement strand
TAGCTGTCGCCCTTTATTCGTGCAACACCGATCCGCTCAAGGTCGATGTTTCAGATATTGAGGTTAATACAGCGTTTTACCGCATCGACAGCATTTTGTACGGGAATAAAACTGACGTGGTTCACGATAAATTGCAGGCCCTGTACCCAAAACACCAACCTTTTCTTGATGTGTACACCGAAGACATACTGCAACTGGGAAAAGTTGGCAGCCCTGCGCTGGAAAAGAACCTGCAAATATTTTTGAACGATACAGTTTACAGTCAGGTCGGTGATACAATCATCAATCGGTTTGCTGATTTTAAGCCCATAATGAAAAGATTCACCGAAGGGTTTAAGCATTACAGATATTATTTTCCCGAGAAAGAAATCCCGGCTGTTTATGCTTACCCGTCAGGATTTAACCAATCGCTAATTGTTGCCGATGATTTTTTAGGCATTGGGCTTGATAAATACCTGGGGCGTGATTGTATTTTTTATAAATACCTGGGCATGCCACAGTTTAAAATTGAAAATATGTACCCGATGCGTATGGTTACTGAAGCTTTTTATGCCCTTGCCGCCACGCAATACCCTTTTAATGCTGAAAACGACAATTTGCTGGCGAATATGATCCATGAAGGCAAACTCATTTACTTTACCGAGGCGATGTTGCCCGAAACACCCGATTCAGTGATAATTGGCTACAGCCAAAAAAAACTTGAATGGAGTGAGGTACAAGAGGCTGCAATGTGGACATACCTGGTAGAACATAAACTGCTTTATACAAGCGATCGGCTTGAAATACGAAAATACATTAACGATGCTCCATTTACGAATGCGTTTACCAACGAATCGCCGGGGCGAACAGGTGTTTGGCTTGGTTGGCAGATTATACATTCATTCATGAAAAATAATGAAGAAGTAACGCTTAGCGAACTCATGGAAATGGATGATGCACAGGAGATCTTATCAAAGTCGGGGTATTTTCCTGAGCAATAAAATACAGTTACAACAAACCTTCATCTGCAAAACTGGTATAGGCATTCCCGGCAACAATTACGTGGTCGAGCACTTTAATATCGAGCAATGATGCCGCGTTGTTGGTTTTTTTGGTAATATCAATATCGGCTTTGCTGGGAGACAGGTTGCGGCTGGGGTGGTTATGAACCAGGATAATGGAAGAAACCAGTTTCTCGATGGCCTTTTTCATAATAATGCGCACATCGATAACGGTGCCCGAAACGCCGCCCTGGCTTATTTTCGTTTTATCCACCACATTATTGGCCCTGTCGAGGTATAAAATCCAAAATTCTTCGTGCTGTAATTCAGAAAGCTCAATGGCGAAAAGATTATAAACATCGGCACTACTTGTTATTTTGGTGAGCTTTTTATGGCCATCAAGTTGTCTTCGTTTGCCCAACTCAAGCGCTGCAAGCACGTTAATTGTTTTTGCTTCGCCCATTCCTTTATACATCATCAGCCTGTCGGTTGATGCTTTACCAAGAACATCCAAATTGTTTTGAAAGTCGGAAAGTATCCGGCGTGACAATTCTACTGCCGATTCTTCCCGGTTCCCCGATCCGATGAGGATTGCTATAAGTTCGGCATTGCTAAGTGAGGCAAATCCATGCTTCAGCATTTTTTCGCGTGGACGGTCTTCAACAGCCCACTGTTTGATTGATAGTTTTTCGTATTCAGCCATGCTGAAAAATACAGCTCATTTTTATTATGAACAATGAAAACCGTATTTTTTTGACGAACGCTTGATTTTTGTCCATAAAAAAAGCCTTTCTGTTGAGAAAGGCTTTTTTTATATATCGTAATTCAAAATATTACAATTTTTGAATATGCTTAGCAAGTTTTGACTTCAGGTTGTCGGCTTTTTTATCATGTATTACACTTTTTTGGGCAAGACGATCAATGAACGAAGTCACTTTTGGGTACATTTCTTCAGCTTCACCTTTATTGGTAATGTCGCGCATTTTGCGAATAGCATTACGCATAGTTTTCGCGTAATATTTATTCTGAAGATTTCTTTTGGCGTTTTGCCTTATTCTTTTCTTTGCTGATAAATGATTTGCCATTTTCTTTATTATTTTAAGAGTAGCCCGTAGGGGATTCGAACCCCTGCTACCAGGATGAAAACCTGGCGTCCTAACCCCTAGACGAACGGGCCAATTTATTATTTTCAAAATTGGTTTGCAAAAGTAAGAAGATAATTTAATCTTCCAAAACTTTTCATCAAAAAATTGAACATGCTTTTAACTCCTGTGCTCTTTTGTTAAAGGCGCTGCAAATAAAGTAGAACTTTTTGAAACAACCAAGATTTTTCATCAAAAATATCAGAAATATTTTCAATCTTAACTTATCTGATTCATTTTCTGCCTTAACCATTCGAATGCAGCCACAGCAGCGGCATGCGACACATTTAACGATGTGCAATTGCCAGTTAAGGGGATATGTACCACCTTATCACATTCTTCAAGAATATCAATATCAATGCCTTTCTTTTCGTTTCCTACCATCAATGCAATATTGGCGGGGAGTTGGGTCGTAAAAATATTTGACGACAATGGAGCAGTTTCTACAGCAATTAGCGAATAACTATCGGGCAAAACCGAGGCCAGTTCTTCTTCAGGAATAAAAACTGATGGTATTACTTCGTAACTGTGCCCGGCTGTTTTTTTGAGCTTTCGAATTGAAATGTTGTTATCGCCTTTTACAAATATAACTTTTGAAAATCCAATGGTATCGGCTAAGCGAATAAGATTACCACAATTTTCGGGGTTCTGTATTTTCCAGCCAATTAGAATTGGTTTTTGTATATTCCCTGGAAGACAATAACTGTTGTTTTTAAAATATTCAACTGAATTGATGCCCATTTTTTTGTATCTTGACAAACAAAAGTAAGGGATTTTTCACATGGTGGCAATATTCATGTAAATTATCTGAACTTGGTCATTTTTTTACTTTAAGTACCTAAGTTATCCTCAAAACATCACAACAATTCTTATTTTTGCATCAAACAAAAAGTGTAAGTATGCACATCGTAAAACGGAATATTATACTTCAGATATCGGCTTTGCTCATTTTGCTGACGGCTTGCGGGCCTTCACAACGCGAATTGGCCGTACAGGAAACCAATAAGGCAAAATCTATTTTCAATGCCGGCGACACGCTTGAGGCTATACAAAAGCTTGATTCCATTCACATAAAATATCCTAAAGCAGAGGTGCAAATATCAGTTGCAAAATCGCTGTCAACTGAAATGTATCAGCAATTAATTGATGCGCGGAGTATGCAACTCATCAATCTGGACAGCACCATAACTGAACTGGAGAAAGATTTCAATAAAGAGAAAACCGAGTTCGACCGCTATACCCAGTATTATCATAAGCGGCAGACTTTTAACCGCTCATGGGATCGCTCGTTTTTGCAGGTACACCTCGACGAACGTGGTGAACTTTACCTTTCGAGCAACTATTTGGGCAAGAAATGGCTTGAGCATGTTTGCATAAGGGTGTACGACGGTAAGTTGCAAGCCAAATCAGACACAATACCATTGGACGACCCGCTTAACCACCGCAGCGATTTTCTTGATTACAAGTGGGAAAAGGTATCGTATATGAATGGCCAGGCCGACTCCGTGATTCATTTCATTGCCGAAAACCCCGATCTGGATTTTAAATGTGTTTTTCTGGGCAAACGTTATTATTATATCTTACTCGAGGATTATGATGTGGATGCTGTTGTGCATGCTTATGCATTATCTAAAGCTATTAAAAGAAAAAAAGAGCTCGAAGCTGAAATAAAACAGTTCAAAAAAGAGATGTAACTGGCCTATTCGCCACCAAACTCCATCAAATATGCTTTAATAAAACCATCGAGGTCGCCATCGAGTACTGCCGATACGTTACCGGTTTCGTAGTTGGTACGCAGGTCTTTCACCATTTTATAGGGTTGCAAAACATACG
>JAGYOI010000204.1 GCA_018399395.1 Prolixibacteraceae bacterium | reverse complement strand
GGCTTTAATGATGCCACTTGATGTGCATACCGGAACCGTATCACGGAAGTTAGGGCTTTTACAACGAAAGCAAAACGACTGGCAGGCGGTGGAAGAACTGACGGCTGCACTGCGTGAATTTGATGCTGTAGACCCGGTGAAATATGATTTCGCCTTGTTTGGGATGGGGGTTGACGGGGTTGTGTAGCTTTATGTAATTATAAGGTTGTATTTCTTTACTTCTTTATCGAGTTTCTTTGCATTTCCGTTGGTGACTTTATCCAGTAGTGCCCAAAAACCAGCTCCGTGGTTGGCTTCTACCGTATGGGCCAACTCGTGCAGGATGATATAATCGATAAGGTGGCCGGGCAAGCGCATCAGGTGAACATTCAGGTTGATATTTCCTAACGATGAGCAACTTCCCCAACGGCTTTTCAGGTTTTTTAAGAAAAGTTTGTTATAGTTGAAATTGTGTTCGCAGGCTAATTCAAGTAAACGTGAAGGCAGGTATATTTTCGCTTCAACCCGGCAGGCTTCAACTACTACTTTCGAGATGAAATTCTGAACCCGCTCCGAATCCGGATCGAGTTGTGCCGGTACATCTACAACATACGATTGATGAACGGGGTAAGCAATCATTTCTGTTTTTTCAACTTGTTGTATTTTGATGCATGAATTTAGTAGCTCAATAGTATCTCCGACATTATACAGCGTTTTCTTTTCCGAAATTGTTTTTTGTTGTTTTTTTATCCATCCAGTATTTTTAATTACAAAATCAGCAACTTGCTTTGTTGAAGTAAGCCAGGGGTAATTAACGCTTATCTCACCATTTGGTTTCACACGCATTGTTATGCGTTTTGAATTTTTCCGGCGGGTAAATTTTACTACGCCTACATTTTCTATTTTATAGTAGTTTGTTGACATGCAAGCTGTTTAATAATGACTTAAAACTTCGTCAAGTTGTTGCTCAATAATGGTTGACAGCTCAACACGCTGGTTTTTCTCAAGCAAACTTAAAGCTTCGTTTAAAACATTGGAATCCTGTTCAATTTGCTGTTGATATCTGTCGATATAATTTTCGCCAAGTGAAAGATAGAACCGGATGTTAGCGAGACGTTCGTTTGCAACAGTTTCGATCAAGTGGTCCGCTTTATCTTGTTTTTGGAAGTGATAATACACTGATGCCATAGCCACGTCGCTACGATTGGTTTCGTATCGTCCTAATGGCAATATGCTGTAAAGTTTGTCAATTGTCTCAAGTGCTTTTTCTTCTTGTTTAATTGCAGTTAACGATGAAGCTAAATAATGAAAGTTTGATTTTATGTTTGCTGAATGGATGGTGTTTCGTAGGTTTTCACCTATAAAAATATCAGGAGAGCCTAAATTTCCCCATTCAAAGCGGTGCACTAAGTTTTGGTAAAGTTTTTCGGTGCTGATGGGCTGGTTGTCAGGTTGATGATGGATTGGCACAAAGCGATAGGCAAATCCCTCGTTTTGGAGGTATGGCTTGATCGATAAGCTGGTTGTTTCTACCACGCTCATATCAAAATATAGCGGACGCTCCCAGTTGTTACCGGCCAGCATATCGAGTATGGCAAGGTCGCTTTTGGTTAGATATTGCCCCTGGTACTCAATGATAATTGAATCGGCTATATTGTTAACTTGATCGTTACTGACCGTATTCGTTTTTAATACTTGTTGCTTGTCTACTGTAATTTTGAACTTGTTAGTCGGAAAATAATTATACCAGCTATCATCGCGGGTTTGCAATTGTGCCCGTTTATTGTCGCTTAAAGCCAATTGCATAAGTTTTGATAACTCAAGCGGTCTTTTTATGTCATTTCTTACAAGTACGACATTCCTTTTATTGTACTCATATTTGTCGGATGTCATTGAAATGGGTAATGGGTCAGAATCGTACACTTTTTGTTTCATCTGGTCGATATACCAGTCACTGTTAAGTAATGTGACATTACAAATGCGCACATCGGGGCGTTCGTCTTCAACATCCTGTACATACCACAACGGGAAGGTGTCGTTATCACCATAGGTAAATAAAATGGAGTTGGGCGCACATGTATTGAGGTAGTTTTTTCCAAGATCGCGCACAAAATAACGGCCCGAGCGGTCGTGGTCGTTATAATTTTCTGCAAGCAAAAGCACTGGTACAATCATACAAATAATACTGGCAGGTATGTATGCTTTTCTTTTTAATGTTTTATTGAAAAATGAAGTTACGGCCGAAACCCCCAGTCCTATCCATATAGAAAATGCATAGAAAGAACCCACGTATGCGTAATCGCGCTCGCGGGGCTGATAAGGCGGCTGGTTGAGATATAAAACAATGGCAATGCCGGTCATGAAAAATAATAAGGCAACCACCCAAAAATCTTTAGCATTCTTTTTGTAATGAAAAAAAGCACCAATTAACCCGAGTAACAAAGGGAGCATGTAATACCGGTTCGTGGTTTCGGGATTGCTCATTGATGAGGGTTGTAAGCCATTGTGCCCCAAACGGGCATTGTCTATAAACGGGATTCCCGACAGCCAGTTGCCGTTGAGGATACTACCGTGCCCCTGGTTATCGTTTTGACGGCCTGAAAAGTTCCACATAAAATAACGGAAATACATGTAGCTTAACTGATACGAGATGAAAAACCGGAAGTTTTCACCGAATGTTGGTACACTTTTCGTTTTACCGTTAACTTTTACCGGATTTCCGTCAATTTTGCCCCACATATTGTAACCATGTACATGGTTTGACTGACTGCTGTACATGCGTGGAAAAATTGTTTTGAAGCGGCTGTCGTATTGATATTCCGGTTGGCCATCAACCTTCACGTAGCGGTCTTCGCCCGGATAGTAATTGGCCTTCCCGGGTTTTACTCCAACCGTTGGGGCATTGTAATAGTGGCCCGAAATCAAGGGTGTTTTGCCATACTGCGTACGGTTGAGATAATTCATCAGCATGTAAGCATTTTCGGGGTTGTTTTCGTCCATTGGCGGGTTGGCTGCCGAACGGATCATAATCATGGCATACGAACCAAAACCAATATAAATAAGCAGTACCGATGTAGCAAGCAGGTTAAGTCCGGGCTTTCTAGCCCTGTGAGAATACACAATAATAAGTGAAAGAAGGGCCATTAATAGGGCAATGAAGAAGAGCAATCCTGAATTAAAGGGTAAGCCCAGTGCGTTTACAAACAGAATTTCAATTTTACGGGCAATGGCAGGTGTCCCCTGTACAATGCCGTACATAATAAACAAAATGGCAGCACCTGAAAGCACCAGCGTAGCTATTGTTCCCTTTGTGTTTGTTTTATATTTTTTAAAGTACCAGATTAACGCGATAGCCGGAATCGCGAGCAGATTAAGCAGGTGTACGCCAATTGAGAGCCCCATGAGATAGGCGATGAGCAGTATCCACCTGTTCGACCGTGGTTCACCCGCCTCTTGCTCCCACCGGAGGATTGCCCAGAAAACAATCGCAGTAAACAGCGATGAAAAGGCGTAAACCTCGGACTCAACTGCCGAGAACCAAAAGGTATCAGTAAAGGCAAAAGCAAGGGCTCCAATTAATCCGGATGCATAAATGCCCGCCATGGTCAGTGATGAGCTTTTTTTAGCAAAACGGAGAATGAGGTTAACAATCGTCCAGTATAAAAACATAACTGTAGTAGCGCTGGCCAGTGCCGAAAACGCGTTCATAGCATATGCAACATACTCGGCAGAAGGTGCTACCAGTGAAAATACCCTTTGAACCAATAAAAAGAAAGGGGCACCCGGAGGGTGGGGCACCTGCAATTTGTATGCCGCAGCTATAAACTCCCCGCAATCCCAAAAGCTGGCGGTGGGCTCTAATGTTAATAGATAAACGATGAATGAAATGGCAAAAACGGCCCATCCAAGGAGGATGTTTATTTTTTTATTTGGATACATTTACAGCTATTTTGGTTGAATATTGTTACCATTGTCAACAGT
>JAGYOI010000203.1 GCA_018399395.1 Prolixibacteraceae bacterium | reverse complement strand
GCATAGCTGAGTATTTCGGCAGTAAGAAACAAAACCGAAATGATTAGTTCAATCCGAATTATGAATTAATTCTCTTTAAGTCATACGGCAATTAAATTTCAAATAGATGCAATATTTGTTTCGTAAAACAATAAAACGCATTTTTGTGTCAAACTAATATAATTGTAATGCAGTTTTAGATGACAAAGAAAACTCTTATCGTTGTACTCGGACCTACCGGAATTGGAAAAACCGATTTAAGCATTGATATTGCCTTGAAATTCAACACCGAAATAATCTCTGCCGATTCACGCCAAATTTTCAGGGAGCTGGACATCGGAACCGCCACACCCGATTCTCAGCAACTTCATACTGTTAAGCACAGTTTCATTAAAACACATTCGATTTTTGACGACTACAGTGCTGCAAAATTTGAAAAAGAAGCCATTGCCAAAATTGAAGAACTTTTTAAACATTATGATACTTTAGTGATGACCGGCGGTTCGATGCTATATATCGATGCGGTTTGTAACGGAATTGATGATATCCCCGATGTGGATAAAGAAATTCGTAATGAACTTATCGAACGGCATAAAAAAAATGGCATCGAAGAACTACGTCTTGAATTGAAAAATATTGACCCGGAATATTATTCGAAAGCAGATCTGAAAAATCATAAACGCATACTACATGCTCTCGAGATTTATTATTCTTCAGGTAAAAAATATTCTTCTTTGCTCACAAACCCCAAAAAGAAAAGAAATTTTAATATCATTAAAATAGGACTCAACACCGATCGCCAAAAATTACACGAACGGATCAACAAGCGGGTTGACATAATGATTGCCAATGGTTTAATGGAGGAGGCCAAATCAGTTTTCGGGCATAAAAAATTAAATTCGTTGAATACCGTTGGTTATAAAGAGTTGTTTCAGTATTTTGACGGAGCAATTTCGCTTGATGAGGCCATTGAACTAATAAAACGTAATAGTAGGCGATATGCGCGAAGGCAAATCACATGGTTCAGAAAAGACAAAGAAATTAATTGGTTCGAACCTGATGACAAAAAAAACATAATAGATTTTATTGAAGAGAAAACAGCTAAAACTCATTCGTGCTAATTATTAAAATATGGATTTTTCAATTATTGTACCGCTTTATAACCGTCCCGACGAAATTGATGAACTATTATACAGTTTAACAAAACAAACCTATACTAAATTTGAGGTAATAATTGTTGAAGATGGGTCAACACTGAAAGCAGATAATGTTATCAATAAATATAAATCAACCCTCACCATACAATATTATTACAAGTCAAATGAAGGGCCGGGCTTAACACGAAATTACGGAGCTCAATATGCCAAAGGGAGATATTTAATATTTTTCGATTCAGATTGCATTGTACCCGAAAACTACATGCAAATTGTAACCGATTATCTATCAACATATGATGCTGATTTTTTTGGTGGCCCCGATCGTGCCAGTAAGAATTTCACCCCGATACAAAAGGCAATAAATTATTCAATGACTTCATTTTACACAACCGGCGGCATTAGGGGTGGTAAAAACCAACTTGAAAAATTTCATCCACGATCGTTTAACCTTGGTGTTAAAAAAACTGCTTTCAACAGTATCAACGGTTTCTCAAAACTCAGGTTTGGTGAAGATATCGACCTTAGTATACGATTATTTAATAACGGTTATAAATCGGCACTGATAAACGATGCCTGGGTATATCACAAAAGGAGAACCGATTTCAAAAAATTTTTCCGGCAAATATACAATTCCGGTATTGCACGTATCAACTTATTTAAGCTTCACCCTGAATCACTTAAAATCGTACATTTTTTCCCTTCGGCATTCACAGTTGGCACAGCACTGCTTGTTTTTCTTTCATTTTTTAATATTTGGTTTTTGGGGCCAATTGTCGCCTATATTTTTGTACTGCTTATTGACTCATCTATAAGAAATTCAAATTTAAAAATTGGCTTGTTCTCTGTTATCGCATCTTTTATTCAGCTTATCAGCTACGGGTTAGGCTTTATGGAATCCTTTTTTAAAAGAGTTTTGTTAAAAAAAGGGGAGTTTTCAGCCTTTTTGAAAAACTTCTACGATTAAATCATCACTTTTGAAAACCTTATTTGTACTGATACCTTTTGAACTTCAAAGATTTTCAACTATTATTGTTATAAAAATTACAGATGTCGCCACACACTAAACTTGAGGAACGATTAATAAAAGAAGCATACGATGACATGATAAATTCGTCGGTGCATCACCTTAATGACGAGTACCTGGCACAAATAAAAAAAGCATTCGACTTTGCCAATAGTGCCCATGCCGGTGTTCGCCGCAAATCGGGCGAGCCGTATATCCTTCACCCTCTTTCGGTTGCAACCATTGTAACACGCGAAATGGGACTTGGCACAAAAGCAATCATTGCATCAATTTTACACGATGTTGTAGAAGACACCGACTATACCCTCGAAGATATTGAAAGCATGTTTGGTGCCAAAATTGCCAGTATTGTAGATGGGCTCACCAAACTCGAAGGCAATTTCGATTTTAAGCAAGCGGCCAATTTCCGTAAAATGCTCCTGACCCTGTCAGACGATGTACGGGTTATTTTGATCAAGATTGCCGACCGTTTGCACAATATGCGAACGCTCGATTCGATGACTCCCAATAAACAACTTAAAATATCGGGCGAAACGTTATACATTTATGCACCCCTGGCGCACCGCCTCGGACTTTATGCCATAAAAACCGAACTCGAAGACCTGAGTTTAAAATACAAATACCCCGACCAATATAACGAAATATCACTGCAACTTCGCGACAAAGAAGAGCATCGAAAGTACCTTGTAGAACAGTTTATTACCCCTATCAAGAAGAAACTCGAGCAAGAAAATCTAGATGTGACCATCAAAGGGCGCCAGAAGTCGATTTATTCGATATGGAAAAAAATGCAGGTCAAAAAAGTATCGTTTGATGAAGTATACGATTTATTGGCCATACGGATAGTTTTCAAAACTTCACCCGACATGGACGAACGCCGTAAATGTTGGGAAATTTTCTCCATTATCACATCAATTTACAACTATAAACAGGACCGCATTCGCGACTGGGTAACCATGCCAAAAGCCAATGGATACGAGGCCTTACACGTAACCGTTATGGGACCCGAAGGAAAATGGGTAGAGGTTCAGATACGGAGCGAGCGAATGGATGAAATTGCCGAACGGGGATTCGCGGCACACTGGAAGTATAAAGAGAAAAAGGAGTCGATAGCTGAAAATGAACTTGACAAATGGATAGAAAGAATAAAAGAAACCCTCCAGAATCCGGAATCAGATGCTTTAGAATTTCTTGATGACTTTAAGCTCAATCTTTTCAGCTCCGAAATTGTTGTTTTCACGCCAAAAGGTGACATGAAAACACTCCCAAAGCGGTCAACGGTACTCGACTTTGCATACGAAATACACACCGACCTGGGAAACAAATGCATTGGTGCCAAAATCAACCACCAACTTGTGCCAATCAGTCATGAGTTGAAAAGCGGAGATCAGATAGAAATATTAACATCAGAAAAACAAAAACCTCAGGCTCAATGGTTTAATATTGCATATACGGCTAAAGCAAAGCAAAAAATAAAAGATATGTTTAAGTTGGAACACAAAAAACATATCGACAAAGGTAAAGCCCTGATTGAAGCTGAGTTAAAAAGAATAAACCGGCACCCTTCAAATGAAACCATTAACACCTTGTTAGAACACTTCAACCTAGAATCGAAAATGCAAATGTATGCACAGGTTGGACTCGGGTTAATCAACCTCGAAGAGATTGATAATATATTCAAACCACAGAAAGGTGAAAACAAGCTTGTAAAATATTGGAGGTTAAGCTTAGGCAGGAAAAAAAAGTCACCGAATAAACAAGAAGAACAGGGAAAAATTGACCGTAAAAAACCTTTTATCCTGAGCGAGG
>JAGYOI010000202.1 GCA_018399395.1 Prolixibacteraceae bacterium | reverse complement strand
GACAAAATTGATGCAGGCTTGCTTGCATCGGGTGGAATGGCATTAACGCTTATCTCCCTGGTGCTCATGGTTTTTATCACGCCTGAAACACCCATCGCAATCACTATGGCAGCATTGGCAGTGTTAGGTTTGGGCTTTGGCCTTTTTACATCACCCAACACCAATGCCATAATGGGTTCGGTTGAACGGAAAAATTACGGCATTGCATCGGGTATTAATGCTACCATGCGTGTTTTTGGCCAAACATTAAGCATGATGATGGCCACCATTTTTATATCAATTTATCTTGGAAAAGCCGCGCTTTCGGCCGCCAACATCGACCTTTTCACAAAAAGCATGAACTTGTATTTTATCGTATTTGCAGCTGTTTGCATACCTGGAATCTGGTTCTCGTTAAAAAGAGGAAAAAAGGTAGGTTCCTAAAAAATAAATTAAACAATTAAGGGTGTTTTTTAGTTGTTAAGGTTGTAACTAATATTGATAATATATGTCAGAAAGAAAAGGAATAGTAACATTTGCAGGTAACCCGGTAACACTTACCGGAAACCCTATAAAAGTTGGCGACAAAGCACCTGATTTTACAGGTATCAACCAAAGTTTGGAACCTGTAAAATTATCATCGTTTGCCGGAAAAACAGTTGTAATTGCCGTTTATCCTTCAATCGACACAGGTGTTTGTCAGAAACAAAACCACCAGTTTAACAAAATTGCATCCGAAATGGGTGATGTTGTAGTACTGAGTGTATCACTTGACCTCCCGTTTGCCCAGAAACGTTATTGCGCAGCCGAAGGCCTCGACAGCATTGTAACCCTCTCGGACCACCGGGAACGTGAGTTTGGTGAAAAATATGGCTACCTGATGAAGGAACTGGCATTACTGGCACGCGGAACGGTTGTAATTGATAAAGAAGGTACTGTTCAGTTGGTAGAGATTGTGCCTGAGGTAACCGAAGAACCCGATTATGATGCAGCACTCGAAGTTATCAAGAAAGTTAAATAAGTGCCTTTCTTGTGTAATCACAAACAAAAATCCTTGCATCAGATGTGAGGATTTTTTTATTAACAAAAAACAATATTAACACTTTGTTCCTAACAGTTTGGTTTTAAACAATAACGATTGCGCAGTATTATTTATACCATTATTAGTTCATTAAATGGCTTGTACTATCTTATCAATTTAATACATTTGTTTTAGATTAATCAGTAATTATATAGAAGCAAAATATTCATATAAGCCTGACAAATACTTCTTAAACAATACTCCTTCA
This sequence comes from Prolixibacteraceae bacterium, assembly GCA_018399395.1. GTDB lineage: Bacteria > Bacteroidota > Bacteroidia > Bacteroidales > Prolixibacteraceae > Roseimarinus. The sequence goes on along the minus strand of JAGYOI010000202.1, from coordinate 2,772 downwards.
AAAAACACTAAATAATAAAACAATGGGATTATCTTAAAGAATAAAAATATGAAGAATCCTATTCACAGGGAAATTACACCATTACAGGACAGTGACTGCTTTCTTGTTTTTGACAGAAAGCGAAGTTCATTCACTTATCCTATTCACTTTCACCCTGAATACGAAATTAACTTTATAACCGACGCCAAAGGAGGCAGACGTGTTGTAGGCGACCATATTGGAGTTATTGATCATAATGAATTAGTAATGGTTGGGCCTAATTTATATCACGGTTGGGAGAATTATAAAAACAAAAACATAGAATTGCATCAGGTGACCATTCAGTTTCCCCGAAAACTATTTGAGGGGCAGATGATCAATACTAACATCTTAAAACCTATTAATGAACTTTTGAAAAATGCACAACGGGGTATATTGTTTTCAAAAGAATCGACAGAAAAAATAAAGCCCCGTTTTCTTTCGCTTGCTCAAAAAAAAGGATTCGATTCATATATTGAATTTCAGTCAATACTCTATGAAATGGCGATATCAGACAACCAACAATGTTTAACCAACATCTCATTCCAAAAAAACGATGATTTTTTCAACAGCCATAAAATTGAAAAAATATACAACTTTGTCAAGGAGAATTACAGTGAAAAAATCAAACTTGAAGATGCAGCCAGCATGTTAAACATGTCAGTTGTTTCATTTAGCAGGCTAATAAAGCAGTGTACCAGTAAATCGTTTGTCGATTTTGTTAACGAAATTCGTCTGGGCTACGCAACCCGTATGCTTATCGAAACGAATCAAAGCATTTCGGAGATATGTTATGAATGTGGGTTCAATAATATATCAAATTTTAACCGTACTTTTAAGAACAAACAAAAATGTACACCAACCGAATTCCGCAATAATTTTATCGGAATTAAAAATGTACTTTAGCAATTATTAAATTATATCAACAAACACAATTTTTAACAAAAGAGTTAAGCCCTTATCAAAAAACAGGCAAGTTTATTATACATATGCATAGCTAAACACTACTTTCAATTAAAAATCAGATGTTTTAACACAATATGTCTTTAATATTTTGCATCTTTGAGGCAATTCTTTTATCGATGATCAATTCAATGTACAATTCAAACATCGGTAAATAAAAATTAATACTACAATTATTATATGAGATTTGATGAATTTGACTTGCACGATGAAATACTCGATGCAATTGACTACATGGGGTTTAACGATGCTACCCCGATACAAGAACAAGCAATACCATTAATTTTAGAACACAAAGATTTACTTGCTGTAGCACAAACAGGAACCGGCAAAACAGCAGCTTTTATACTACCGGTACTCGATAAAATTGCCAACAAAAAAGGGGGCGATTCAATTAACACACTGGTTATTGTGCCTACAAGGGAACTCGCACTTCAAATTGACCGTGAAATACAGGGTTTTTCATACTTTTTATCGGCCAACTCGGTTGCCATATATGGTGGAGGCGATGGTAGCGACTGGGTGCAACAAGAAAAAGCGCTAAAGCAAAAAACCGACATTATTGTTGCCACTCCGGGCAAACTAATCAGCCATTTAAATGTTGGTAATATAAAATTTGACCAACTGGAGCATTTGATATTGGACGAAGCCGACCGCATGCTAGATATGGGGTTTTACGAAGACATTCAGAAAATTGTATCGTATTTACCAAAAAAGCGGCAAACATTGCTTTTTAGCGCTACAATGCCGCCAAAAATAAAGATGTTATCAAAATCAATTCTTAACAATCCTGAGGAAATTATCATCCAGCTATCAAAACCGGCTGAAAAAATATTACAGGCTGCATACCTTACTTACGACAATCAAAAGATACCATTAATAAATTACCTCATAGCACAAAAAGAAAGCTATAAGAGTATTTTGATTTTCACTTCGACTAAAGCTAAGGTTAATGACATTGTACGTGGGTTGAAAAATAAATCGTATAAAACCGATGGAATATCCTCCGACCTTGAACAAAGTGATCGGGAAAAAGTACTGCAAAGCTTTAAATCAAAAAACACACGCGTTCTGGTTGCCACCGATGTTATTAGCCGGGGCATCGACATTAAGGACATTGAGTTGATCATAAACTACGACGTACCGGGCGATGCCGAAGACTATGTACATCGAATTGGACGTACAGCCAGGGCCGAATCGGAAGGGGTTGCCATAACCTTAATCAATGAACAGGATATGTTCCGTTTCAAAAAAATTGAACAGCTTATCGACAATGAAATTATCAAAATGGATGTTCCGCCCGAAATTGGTAAAAGCCCGAAATGGAATCCCAAGCCTGAAAAAAAATATGGGTTCAGAAAACCTAAAGGGAGGAGCAAAGGAAAAAGAAATTAAGTCCAAGCTTCTAATACTAATATTTTTTCAATATTCTTATTTCTTGTAATATCTCGTAACCATCTTTAAAGGGGGCTTTGCCCCTAAACCCCACTGACTTTTTTGTCCCCGATACGTTCGTACCTCACTATCGGGATTAGTTCGAACAGAATTATTAATTTTTGCCACGAATTCTCGAATTAATATGGATTCTTTGAATCCATAATTCGTGTTTTTTATGATCATTTTATTGAATCATTATTAGTGCACAATTAATCTTTGGACTTTACTGGATTACACTAAATCGAATAACAAGTTATTCGAGAATTCGTGGCTAACTTATCAGCAGTAATTCTCAAAAATTTGTCTCACTTAACATGGTACAAAAAACTCAGGAAAATCCCGATAGCCTATCGC
>JAGYOI010000201.1 GCA_018399395.1 Prolixibacteraceae bacterium | reverse complement strand
GCACGACTGTTCATTTTATAATTTTTTCACCATATTTACGTTGGAATAAAAAACGAAAAGAAAACACATTGGATATTTATTTCAAAAAACGAAAGTGGAAGCGCTATATTTTTTTAGCTGCTGTATTAATTGGTATTGGATCAATTCTTTATACCAATAAACTGGTTAAAGAAGTCTCAAATGAAGAACGTATTAAAGTAGAAAGATGGGCCGAAGCTACGCATCTTTTAGCTACTAAGAACGATCTGGGCAACGATGTGTCGCACTATCTTAATAAAGTAATTACCACCAATACTACAATTCCATTGATAATTGTTGATAAAAACGGCGCAATTTTTTTCGACAGGAACATAAAATACAAAGAAAAAAACAAACAAAAAGTTCTGGAGCAGGAACTTAATAAAATGAAAGCCAGCCAGTCGCCTATTGTCATACCTTTGGGCGATAACGAAGACCAGTACCTTTATTATAAAGAATCATCGCTTCAAACAAAATTAAAGTTCTACCCCATATTTCAGTTGGCTGTTATTGTTATTTTTATTGTTATCGCTTATGTTGCCTTTAGTTCGGCACGAAAAACAGAGCAAAACCTTGTATGGGTTGGCATGGCAAAAGAAACCGCCCACCAGTTGGGCACACCCATATCATCGTTACTGGCATGGATGGAACTTTTAAAAGAAGAAAATGTTTCGCCATCAATAATGATCGAACTTGAAAAGGATATGAACCGGTTGGAACGTATTACCGAACGCTTTTCTAAAATAGGTTCAAAGCCCGAGCTCTATCCCGAAAACTTATACAGCCAGTTAATAAACACCATCAGTTATCTGCAATCGAGAATATCAAAGAAAATTACTTTCGAATATAATTTTAGTGAAAAAGATGAACTTTACATCCCATTGTCATCATCATTGTTTAGCTGGGTAATTGAAAACATCGTGCGCAACTCTGTTGATGCCATTGAAAACCAACACGGCACAATACGCTTCAATGTTGAAGATACAGACAAAGAAATGCTCATTGATATTACCGACAGCGGAAAAGGCATCTCAAAATCGAAACAAAAAACAATTTTTCAACCCGGGTTTACCACAAAAAAAAGGGGCTGGGGCTTAGGCCTTTCCCTCTCGAAGCGCATTATTGAAAACTATCACAACGGAAAAATATTTATCAAAAGCTCGGAGCCAAACAAAGCAACAACCTTTCGTATTGTACTAAAGAAATATGACACCCATGAGTAATTTATTCAAAACCATCGACCCTAAAACGCTTGGCGCTATTAATGCAGGTGCACTGGTTATAACCACGATATGTGAAATATTTGCATTATACATTCTTTTTACAAAAGGCCAGTCTGAAGAACTACCCGAATGGAAAGCAAATGCAATCATAATCGGAGTTGTGTTGGTATCCCTCCTCTTCCTGTTTTCGGTAGTTTCCATGATATTATTTCTCTATTTTAAAAAGAAGAATAAAGAAAAAAGTTGACCCAATGGAACTTATTGGGTATCGATTGTTTAAAAATAATCCCAAATATTTATTGGTTTTGTTTTTTTTTATAATTTTGCAGCACTTTTTGAGAATGAGAAAGGTATATTTTAGATATCTTACTCAACACTTAAAGTAAACATTTTGTCGAGATGAAACATCTCTTGAAATATGAAATACCTTTTAAAGGCTTAAAAGAAGGCGAACACGAGTTTGACTTCAAACTTGACAACAAGTTCTTTGAACAGTTCGAAAACAGCGAAGTAGAGAAAGGGCAGCTCGATGCAACTGTTCTTTTAACCAGGCAATCAACCATGTTGATTCTTGATATGGCTGTGAAAGGTAAAGTAGAACTAATGTGCGACCGGTGTTTAGACAACTACATGCAGGACGTTGAAAACAATAGCCGGCTGATTGTCAAATTCGGACAAGAAGAAGAAGAATTAAGCGACGAAATCGTTGTTATTGAAGCCGATGACCATCAGGTTAATGTTGCGCATTACCTATACGAACTGGTAATTTTAGGGTTACCCATTAAGCATGTTCATCCTACCGATGAAGATGGAAACAGTGGATGCGATCCTGAAATGGTAGATAAATTAGAAGAATACCTGCTTGACGACGAAGAGGCTGAAGAAGCACAACAAGAGCCCATAGTTGACGAGCGGTGGAATGAATTAAAGAAATTATTAGATAACAAGAAAAGTTAGGAAAAATGGCACATCCAAAGCACAAAACATCGAAGGCTAGAAGAGATAAGCGCAGGACGCACTACAAGGCAACACCTGCAACACTTGCGACCTGCTCAAATTGCGGTGCAACCGTTAAGTATCACACAGTATGTAACGAATGTGGTTACTACCGTGGCAAACTGGCTATCGAAAAAGACGTTACGGTATAATTATATCATATTATCGAACAAATTAAAATCCTGCTCTTCGCGGGATTTTTTTTTGTCCCTACCTAATGCTTGAACAATTTTATTAAATTTGCTCACTACAACTACTCTGACTATGGGAAAACAAATTGACAATACAAGTGGGGCAGTCAATTTAATTGCTTCAAAAACAACTGTTACCGGAGACATCAATACCGAATCGGATTTGAGAATTGATGGTATTTTAAAAGGAAACCTTAAAACAACCGGCAAATTAGTGATTGGCAAAGCCGGAACCATTGAAGGCGAAATAAATTGTAAAACCGCCGAAATTGAAGGTAAGATTGAAGGCAAAATATTGGTGAAAGAGCTTTTAACCCTCAAATCAACTTCTTTTCTTTACGGAGAAATTACCACCGGACAATTAATGATTGAACCCGGAGCAACATTTACTGGTAATTGCAAAATGAATAACCAGCCCGAAGGAAAAACGAAATAATTTCGTATTTTTATTTGGTCATCATTTCAGGTAAATGCTATTCAGAACAAAATATGTTCAAATAATAGGTCATGGAAAATAATTTCTCCAAATTTTTTAAAGGTCTTACTTCATTTACCATCATCATATTGGTAATCGGAACACTCTTGTTTCTTACCGTATTCAGGGAGCAATTTATGATTGTGTTCCCTTTTGTGCTTATTTTTTATTACGCTTCAACCCTGATTCTTCATAAATACATGCTACGAATTACAAGAAATGATGTGTCAAAATTCAGTTTTAAGTTTATGATGCTTTCATTTCTGAAAATGTTTATTTACATTGTGTTCGGTGTTTTGTATATCGTTTTTGATGAAGAAAATGCTGTTAATTTTCTAATCGTTTATCTTTTACTTTATGTTTCCTACGCGGTTTACGAAGTAAAATCGGTTATGAAATTAATCAACGATTCAAAAGTTTAAATACTAAAATAAACGGCTTTTTATAAATGGAAAATTTCAAACACTCACATATAAAAATTTAAATATGCAGATGTTTAAATACATATTGGCCGCTTTTCTTGTAACATCATTGATGTTTGCTGCTAACCCGCTTGCAGCAAATAATGATGAGGTTCAGCATGAAAAGTTCAATGTCATCGATTATGTATTTGAGCATGTTAATGATTCGTATGAGTGGCATTTCTTTTCTGTAAACGACACACACATAACCCTCCCCTTGCCGGTAATATTATACAGCAAGCATACCGGATGGCATTTTTTCCTGTCAAACAAATTTCACCAACATAATCCTGATTTTCCTTTTGAACTGGGGGAAGAAGGGAAAAATAAAGACAAGATTGTAGAAAATCTAAGCGATGGGACAAAATATGTCCCACTTGATTTGTCGCTGACCCGTTCAACAGTAGGCGTTATATTATCCGCATTAATCCTTATCCTGATAACCTTAAGGACAGCTAAATTAGCATCACGCCATGTTTATGAAAAGCCTTCGGGACTGCAAAATTTCATGGAACCCATTATCATATTTATTCGTGATGATATAGCAAAACCCTTTGTTGGCGACGCATACAAACGATATTTACCATTTTTGCTTACCCTTTTTAACTTTATTCTCATCGCTAATTTATTAGGCCTTATTCTGCCATTGGGTTTAAACATAACAGGCAACATAGCTGTAACGCTAACCCTGGCAT
>JAGYOI010000200.1 GCA_018399395.1 Prolixibacteraceae bacterium | reverse complement strand
TCTGCCCAAAAGTCAACCAATACGGGCTTGTCAGACTGGAGTACTACCTCATCAAAATTCGCATCATTAACTTCTATTGTCATAATTATTAAGTTTTTATATTTTGTATTCAAATTAAAACGAATCGCAAATTTAATTGATTTTGAATAAAATCCCGTCTTTACTTCTTAAATAATCTAAAAATTCATCGGCGGGGTCAATTTTAACATTTCTTGAAAACAAATGAATTGTTGATTTTGTTTCGGCATCGATGATATTAAACTCGAGCTGGGTGTTCCCTTTGTTCTTGTCGCATTGTTGATTTAGCTCGCTAACAAACTGTTCGGATATGAATGTTAAAGGAATATCCACAGCAATTGACTTCACTTTGTTTTTGCGAACTTCGTTTAATAATTCGATATGCGAAACCTTAAAAGTGAGCATCTCGGGGCCATTGTCTTTTCTTCTGAACCGTGGCTGAACATTGCCGCGTGCCAGCAGGAATAACCCTTTTTTGCAGTATTTTCCAAAATTCACATAATCTTGCCCAAAGAAAAAGATTTTGAATGATCCTTCGTAATCGGTTAAGGTCATGTTGGCATACATATTCCCGTTTTTGTTCATTCCTTCAAAGGCATCGGTTACCATTCCGGCTACCACGAGCTCACGGTTCTTAAAGGGCGCGAGGTCGTTTTCGAGCATGGCAAGGTTGATGTTTTTTGTTGTAAATGAATCAATTTCGAGTTTATAATCGTCGAGCGGGTGTGCGGTGAGATACATGCCTATCAGGTTCTTTTCATGTTCAAGTTTTACCACACTTGGCCACTCGTCGTTAGGCACGGGTTGGGGCTTTTGGATGTCAATTGACTGCGATCCGCCAAAAAGAGATTGTTGCGCCATATTACGCTCATTTTGGATGAGGTTTCCATAACGTAACAGGTTCTCGAGAAACGTAAGTTCATTTTTATCGGGGGTGAAAAACTGCGAGCGGTTAATTTGTGAAACATTGTCGAACCCGCCTGAATAGGCCAGGGCCTCCCAGTTTTTCTTACTCACGGTTTGAAGGTTTACGCGTTCGGCAAAATCGTACATGCTGTTGAATGTCCCGTTTTCTACACGTTCGCGGATTATTTCGCTTACTGCACCATCGCCAACACCTTTAACGGCCGACATTCCAAAGCGGATTTCTCCATTTTGGTTCACCGTGAACTTGTTGAACGACTCGTTAATGTCGGGGCCTAAAACTTTTATACCCATGTGATAGCATTCGTCCATGAAAAGCGAAATGCGGTCGATGTTTGACAGGTTACGGCTGAGCACTGCGGCCATAAATTCGGCAGGGTAGTGGGCTTTCAGGTATCCTGTTTGGTAAGCTATATATGCATAACAAACGGAGTGCGACTTGTTAAATGCATACTGGGCAAAAGCTTCCCAGTCTTTCCAAATTTTTTCAACCAGTTTATCGGGTTCGGCATTAACCTGTTTGCAGCCTTCTGTAAATTTATCATTTTTAAGGCAACCCTCTTTGAACAGCACTTTCAGCTCTTCCATGAGTTTGAATTTCTTCTTACCCATGGCTTTACGGAGCGTGTCCGATTGTCCGCGCGTAAAACCTCCCAGTGCCCTCGCCTGGAGCATCACCTGTTCCTGGAAAACTGTAATACCATACGTATCGTTCAGGTATTCTTCCATAATGGGGTGGTCGTACTTAATTTCCTCGCGGCCGTGTTTTCGTTCTACGTAGTTGGGGATGTATTCCATTGGTCCAGGTCGATAGAGGGCGTTCATGGCAACCAGGTCTTCAAAACGGTTGGGTTGAAGTAGCCGCAGCCATTTTTTCATCCCGGGCGATTCAAACTGGAAAATAGCTGTAGTATCGCCGCGAGAGAACAGCTCGTAGGTTTCTTTATCGTCCATCGGAAGGTTATCAACATCTACATCAATTCCTTTCGATAGTTTGATGTTATCGAGACATTCCTTAATAATCGACAACGTTTTCAGCCCCAGGAAGTCCATTTTCAGTAAGCCGATTTCTTCAACAAAGCGCCCGTCATACTGAGTTGTGTATAAACTTTCATCTTTGGTGGGCATTACCGGCAGGTGCTCGTCGAGCGGGTCGCGGCCAATGAGTACGCCGCAGGCATGAACACCGGTCTGGCGTACAGAGCCTTCGAGTGATTCGGCAAAGCGGATGGTGTCGGCTACCAGGTTGTTCTCTGATTTTTTTTCATCTTTAAGCTGGGGGTTTTCCTTGTAAGCTTTTACCAATGTCATTTTGGGTGCTTCGGGAACCATTTTTGCCAACCGGTCGGCCTCGGGCAGTGGTAATTGCAGTACACGGGCCACATCGCGGATGGCCAGTTTGGCGGCCATGGTACCAAATGTACAAATGTGGGCAACTTTATCGCGTCCGTATTTTTCGGTTACCCAGTCGAGCACTTGCTGGCGCCCGTCATCATCGAAATCGATATCGATATCAGGCATGGAGATACGGTCGGGGTTAAGAAAACGCTCAAACAGCAAGTCGTATTTTATGGGGTCAACATTGGTAATTTTCATGCAGTAGGCCACGGCCGATCCGGCTGCCGAACCCCGCCCCGGACCAACAATAACATCCATATCGCGTGCTGCCTGGATAAAGTCGGCCACGATAAGGAAATACCCTGGGAACCCCATTTGTTTGATGGTGTTGATTTCAAAGTCGATACGTTCCCGGCATTCATCAAGGTTGTCGGGGTAGCGTTCTTTTGCACCTTCATATACAAGGTATTCGAGGTAGTCGGCCTCAAATTTGATACGCAGTGCTTTTTCGTAGCCGCCCATGCTGTCGTAGCGCTCAAATTCTTTTTTAAGTTCTTCTTCGGGAAAGTTAGCCAGGTAGTCTTCCCATTTTCCAAATTCTTCAGGAATAGGGAACTCAGGCATAATGGGTGCTGAATCGAGGTCGAAGACTTCAACTTTGTCAGCTATTTCCTGGGTGTTTTCAATTGCTTCGGGGATATCGGCAAAGAGTTTGTTCATTTCGGCAGTCGATTTGAACCACTCCTGCTTGGTGTAGCGCATCCGTTTTTCTTCTTCATAATTCTTGCCGGTATTGAGGCATATCAGGATATCATGCGCATCGGCATCTTCTTCGTTGGTAAAGTGTACATCGTTGGCAGCGATGAGTTTTACATTCAATTTTCTTGAAAGGTCGATAAGAACTTCGTTCACTTTTACCTGATTGTCGTATACCTCTTCGCGCTCTTTAAGGCTTTCAGCCGGGTGGCGCTGTAATTCAAGGTAGAAATCGTCGCCAAAAACGCTTTTAAACCATTCAATGGCTTCGATAGCCCCGTCGATATCACCGGCCATAATTTTTTGTGGAACCTCACCACCCAGGCAGGCCGAAGAAACAATAACGCCTTCATGGTATTTTTCGAGTATTGAGCGGTCGATTCGTGGTTTGTAGTAAAAACCTTCGGTATTCGATACTGAAACCATTTTGAGCAGGTTCCGGTATCCTTTCGGGTTTTTGGCCAATAGAATGAGGTGGTACCCCGAGCGGTCTTCTTTCGATTGTTTATTTTCGATACCGCGTGCCGCCACATAGGATTCACACCCGATGATGGGTTTTACCTTAAACCATTCGTCCATCGGGACAGAGGTGTCGCCATATTTATCGGAGCGGCAGGCATTCCAGAATTCTTTTACGCCAAACATATTGCCATGGTCGGTAAGGGCAACGGCTTTCATGCCGTCGTTGTGAGCCTTGCCTACCAGTGCGTTAATGCTTGCCTGCCCGTCGAGTATCGAGTATTGAGAGTGTACATGTAAATGGGTAAATGGTATCATGTTTTCAGCTTGTTTTTGTCTGGTAAAAATATCAAATTATGTGGGATTGGCATTGTAGTTATGTAAAGTGAATGCCATCCGGAAACCCCAAAACAGATTGCTATTTTAGAACAAACAGCATTTTAGGGAGTTTAAAAAAAGTTATTAACAGTTTCAAATATCCTTTATCCCCAAGATTTATTAACTTTGCCCGCTGCAAATTTTATTCAATTGTTATGGAAAACCAGTTGTTGATTTATAATACATTAACCCG
>JAGYOI010000020.1 GCA_018399395.1 Prolixibacteraceae bacterium | reverse complement strand
ATCAAAGTCGAACTGGATGTCGTTTTCAATTTGTGCTTTGGCATCGGATGTGAAGTTGTTGAAATCGATATTTTTAAAGTAAACACGCCCCTTGTTCTCAAAATCGTCCTGTGCATCGCGAAGGAAATTTACTTTTTGAAATGCCTCGCCCAGTTTGCGGGCCGGATATACCAGTTCGTTATATTTTTCGGGGTTGTCGCTATAAAAAACACGCAGGCACATTAAGCCCACCACTTCAGCCGAGCCATAAATGTATTTTTCGAGAAGACTGGAGTCGTAAATCTCATGCCTGAGGTCCATTTCCATGCTGTCGAGAAAAGCATCAATAAGTTTTGGTTCAATACCGCATTGGCTTACGGTGCGCTGAAAGCTGTCGATTATGGGGTTAAGGCTAATGCCACGGTCAATTGCTTTGTAGGTTTCTTCGCGAAACTCTTTTAACAATTCATCCTGTTTGTAATCGAAAAAAGTATCTACAATTTCGTCGGCATAACGCACAAACCCATAAATACTGTAAATATGGTCGCGGTATGCTTTGCCCAATAAACGTACGCCTAGCGAAAAAGATGTGCTGTATCGTTTTGTGGTGTTCTTACTGCATTGCAGGTTATTTTTTTGAAACAGTTCTATCATGGGTTAAAAGCTTTTCAGTGGTTAATTTTGAGCTGATTACAGCCATGGGTAATCCCGTCCCGGGAATGGTTGACGCCCCAACGTAAAAAGTGTTTTTGTACTTCTTGTCGTGGTTCGATGGCCTGAACCAGGCAATTTGGTTCAAATCGTGAGCCAACCCAAGGCCACTGCCTTTGTACAAGTTAAACATATTTTGCCAATGTTCGGGCGAAAGCACGGTTCTGCTTTCAATCATCGAATTAATGTTGTACCCCGTGCGTTCCGATAAATCATCGATAATGTTTTGTGCAATGGTTTCGCGGTCGCTGTAATCGGGCTTAAAACGTAAATCGGGCGACGGGCACAAAATAAATAGGCTGTCTTTACCTTCAGGCGCATATCCGGGGTTGTTTTTCGACGGCACATTAACATAGTAGTACGGTTTGTCGAACGAAACTTTATTTTTAAATACCCCCCTGGCATATTGGTCGAAGTTATTGCCTAAAAAGTAATTGTGATGTTGCAGTTTGTCAACTTTTCCGTTTAACCCCAGATAAATGGTAAGCGGGGCCATCGTCCACTTTTTCTTGTCGAGCCGTTTTTCCGAATATCGTTTTTTCTTGAGTATTTCTCCCCTGAACGAGGCTGCATCGGCATTAATGACGTAATAATCGGCATGCCATTCGCGGCCGTTTTGGTCAACCAGGTAATCAATTTTATCGTTTGTTGTTATTGCTTCAACAATCTCGGTGTTGAAATAGAAATCGACTTGCCTTTCGCGTAGAACTTTAAACAATCCCTCAACAATTTTATACATGCCGCCTTTTACATTATGGTAGCCATCATGCTTTAATTCAACGTAATTGAGCAGCGAATAAATAGCGGGGGTGTCGAACGGTGTGGCGCCAAGGAAGAACCCCACCAATGAAAAAACCATCCTCGCTTCCTTCGATTCGAAACTGTCGCAAAGCTCTTTCCACATGGTTTTAAACAATAGCGGACTATGCTTTAACGGCACCCGCGTAAGTTGCATAAAATAATCGAACAATGATGTAAAGTTGCGATGTACAATTTTATCTTCGGTGTCGTGAAAAAGTTGACCTGTTTTCCGGAGGTGTTTTTCCATTTTTGCCTTAAAATCAGGTTCAAATGAAGCAAACTCCTCCGAAAGTTTATCCAGGTCTTTGTATATAGTAAAGGTTTTTGGGACTCCGTCGATATTCACAGTAAAAAGCGGGTCAAGCTCAATGAACTCGAAAGGATATTCAATATTTGTGCTTTTTACAAGTTCGTCAAATTCGTAACTCATACTAAAAAAAGTGGGCCCAAGGTCAAATATAAAACCATCTTTCGATAAGCGGTTTAACCGCCCGCCTGCCTGGTGGTACTTCTCGACCATTTTCACTTTAAACCCCTCTGACACCAGGCGCAGGGCAGTACTTAATCCGCCCAGGCCTGTGCCCACTATTATTACTTCTTTTTTATTCATGCATGAAAATGTTTTGTACCTTTCACAAGTCCTTAAAGTTATTGCTATTTTACCAAAATAAACTAATTTGTTGTAAAATTGTTCGTTGTTTGTATAGGAAATTATTCAAAATATTTAAACAAAATGAAGAAGGTTTCGGTAATTGGTTCAGGAATAGGTGGTTTGGCATCGTCTTTACGATTTGCTGCAAAAGGATTTGACGTTACAGTTTTTGAGCAGGCTGAAACTATTGGCGGGAAAATTGGCGAGTTGAAAAACGGCGAATTTCGTTTTGATACCGGTCCATCGCTTTTTACACTGCCGCAGTTGGTTTACGAGCTTTTTGAATTGTTTGGGAAGGATGCCCGCGATTATATTGATGTGGTTAGCCTGAGCATGACCTGCAACTATTTCTTCCCCGATGGTACAAACCTGAAAGCGTGGAGCAAGCACGATGATTTTGTTGAGGAGGTGCAGAAATCGGGCATCGAACGTTTGGTGATTGAAAAATACCTCGAACGCCAATCGTTTTTATATACCCATACCAGCGACTTTTTTCTGTTTAATTCTATTCACAAAGCATCAACATTTACGGGTGATGCCGGTCAGCGAAGCCTGAAGGCCCTGCACAAACTCGATGCTTTTAAAACGATGAACCAGCGCAATGTGCAAACCTTTGGTGATGGAAATGTTGCGCAACTTTTTAACCGCTACGCAACTTACAACGGCAGTAATCCGTACAAAGCGCCGGCAACATTAAATATGATTGCACATCTCGAGCACAACACCGGTGCTTTTTTCCCACTTAAAGGGATGCGTGGTATTGTTGAAGCATTAGTAAAACTGGCAAAGGAAGAAGGGGTTGAAATTAAAACCAACGAAGGGGTGCAGGGCATTCAGCAAAATGTTGATAAAAGCTGGCGTTTGGTTACGCAAAATGAAATTTATGAATCGGATGTAGTGGTTAACGATACCGATGTGACTTATTTCTACAAAAATATTTTGCCCGATTCTGGGATGTACCGTAAGTTATCGAAACGCGAACGCTCATCAAGTGCCCTTATTTTTTATTGGGGCATGAACCTGAGCTCAGACCTCGACGTTCATAACATACTTTTCAGCAACAATTACAAAGCTGAATTTGACGGATTGTTTAAAACCAAAGTATTTGCCAACGACCTCACGGTGTATATTTTTATCAGCAACAAAGTGGTAGAAAGCGATGCCCCCGAAGGAAAAGAGAATTGGTTTGTTATGGTGAATGCCCCCGAGAACGTGGGGCAAGACTGGCAACAACAAACCAATAAAGCCCGTAAAATTGTGCTGGCAAAAATTGGTTCCATGTTGAAAATGGATGTGGAGCCTCTTATTGAAAATGAAGAGGTTACTACGCCGGTTGATATTGAAGCCCGTACCGCATCGGTTAATGGTTCGCTTTACGGGCACAGTTCAAATAGTGCCATGGCTGCATTTTTGCGCCACCCAAATTTTAGCCGGAAGTATAAAAATTTGTATTTTGTGGGCGGAAGCATACACCCGGGCGGGGGTATCCCCTTGTGCCTGGCATCGGCAAAAATAGTTGACAACCTAATTTAGAATTTCATGAACCGGATAATACAATATTTTAAAACGCTTGAAGAAAAGGAAGCCACGAAGTTTTTAATTATTTTCTACATTGTTGGCACCGCGGGCTTCCTGATACCGCAAACCCGCGATATTTTTGAGAAACTAATACCTGTTTCGCTCATCATTAATATTTTCATGTTGTTTTTGTTTCATAAAGTATTCAACCTTAAACACCTTATATTTTTTGCCTCGGTAATTGTTGTTACCATAGCCATTGAGGCTGTTGGCGTACAAACCGGTCATCTTTTCGGGGAATATATATACGGCAATTCTATTCCGGTAAAAGTATTTGGCACACCTGTTTTAATCGGGTTTAACTGGCTGATGCTAACTTACGGGGCGGTATTTCTGGTGCGTACAAAAAAAGCTTTGCGCAAGTTTTTACCGGTTTTGGTAGGCTTGTTAATGACCGGGTTCGATTATGTTATGGAGCCCGTAGCTATGAAAACCGACATGTGGACATGGATGTTTAACGAGGTGCCTTTTCAGAACTATGTGATGTGGTTTGTTGTGGCAACGGTAATTGGTGGCTGCTACGAGTTGTTTAATATCAATACCGATAACAAGGTTGCCGGTCGGGTATTTGTGCTGCAACTGGCATTTTTTGGTATCTTAAATATTTTTCTGCCATGATAAAAGCCAGTCATCATCGGATAATTGCACCGCTGTTTTATAAATATTTGTTCCACATTATGAACAAAGATTTCGAGACAGTGGAGATGATGGGCGGTTGGAAACACGATGAGAGCAAGGCTTCGCTTATAATTGGAAATCATGTAAGTTGGTGGGATGGGTTTTGGATGTTGCACCCCAATAAAAAATTTTTGCAGAAAAAACTGCATGTGATGATTCTGGAAGAACAACTTAGAAAGAACAAGATACTAAGTAAAGTTGGTGCTTATTCCGTTGACCCGGGTTCCCGCTCGGTTGTTGAGTCTTTAAATTATACAGTTGATTTATTGAACGATGCAAAAAATGTTGTTGCTTTATATCCACAGGGAAAATTTTCAAGTTTTGTGGCTCCGGACTTTGATTTTAAACCTGGAATTGAGAAAATCCTGAAAAAATGCGACCCTGTCCAAATCCTGTTTTATACAGCTTTTGTCGATTACTTTTCGAACCGAAAACCTACAGTTTATTTGTATCTTGGCGAAATTGAATTTCAACGTTACGGGCTGAAAGAGTTAAGTGCGAAATATCGCTCATTTTACATGCAAAGTTTAAATCAACATGCAAAGCTTGATGTATGATTATAGCCGGCTACATATTGTTTATCATACTCGTTTTTCACTTTTTTGTGGTGTTGGTTAATTATCTGTCGAAACCGTATTTGCCACAGGCGGACTCATTAGAAGGGCAACCCAAAATATCGGTAGTGATCCCGGCACGTAATGAACAAGATAACCTTAAAAATATTCTGGGTGACCTTAAGCATCTCGATTACCAAAATTTTGAAGTGATTGTTTGCAACGACCATTCAACCGATAAAACCCTGGAAGTTCTCAATCATTATAAGCAAATCATTCCACAGCTTCAATATTTTACCAACGAAACTTTGCCCGATGGCTGGATGGGGAAGAATTTCGCCTGTTATAAGCTTGCGCAGCGGGCAAGTGGAGACTGGTTGCTGTTTTTAGATGCCGATGTGCGCGTTAAGCCACAATTGCTGAATAGGGCAATAACTTACGTGAATAAGCGGAAGGTGAAATTATTATCGATTTTTCCGGAGCAAATTATCCGTACAACCGGCGAATGGAAAACCATTCCGGTTATGAACTGGATATTGCTTAGCTTTTTAATGTTGCCTTCGGTAAAAATTAAATGGTTTTCGTCGTTGTCGGCAGCCAATGGGCAAATGATGTTTTTCGATGCCAAAACCTATCATGCGCATCAGTGGCACCACATGGTGAAAGACAAAAATGTGGAAGACATAATGATTGCCCGCCTGATGAAAAAGAACCGCTACCCGGTAGCGGTTTTATTGGGTGACAACGATATACTATGCCGAATGTACCACAACTACCAAAGTGCGTTGAATGGTTTTTCGCTTAACGTACACCAGTTTTTTGTGGGCAGCCGCTTGTGGATGGTCCTGTTTTTATTGGTTACATGGTTTCGTTTACCATTTTATTTGTTTAGCGGGCAGTATGTGTTATTGTTGTCTTCAATTTTTCTAATTCTTATAATGAAGTATATGATTTCGGGTTTAAGCCGATTTAGTTTTAAAAAGAATATGGAGTTTCACCCTGACCAGTTATGGGCTTTTACTTTGATGGTTTTTTATAACCTTAAGAATTACCGGCAAAAGCGTATTGAATGGAAAGGGAGGGTTTACAGGGTGTGAAAATTAAAGGAGAAGAGATGATGGGAAAGAAATCTGTTATTGTTTTTGGAATTTTATTTTTGATATTTACAAAAGTAAGCGGGCAGGAGCCCAATCAACTTGATTGCCGGTTTTACAATTTATATTTAAATGGAAATATGAATATGTGGGATTCAGTTGTTGATAGTTTATATCTTGAGCGTTTAACACCAGTGCAGGAAGAATCCCTTATGCTTGCTGAATACGGGTTGATTGGTTATCATTTTTCTCAGGAAAATAAAGATGAGGCTTCAGAAGTGATGGGGCATTTTGAGCGCCGACTTGAAAAATGGCTGAAGCGCAATCCTGAAAATGCCACATTTCATGCGCTAAATGCAGCTTTAACCGGGTTTAAAATTGGCTTAAACCCCATAATAGCCCCATTTGTAAATTCGGAACACAAAGAACAAATTGCAAATGCCCTGAAATACCGTGTTGGTGAGCCCTTGCCGCTTATTGAAAAAGCCAACTCCTTATATTTCAGGCCTTCGATTGTAGGTGGGGATAAAGAGGAAGCGAAAAAAGTTTATGAACAGGCTTTTTCTATTTTGCGAAGCGAAAAGCACTGTAACTGGCTATATTTGTATGTTGGCTCATGGCTTGGCCAGGTGTACACAAAACTGGATGAGCCCCGAAAAGCAAAACAGGTTTACCTTGAATTATTAGATGTAGCCCCAGATTTTCAATATGTAAAAGATGAACTTCTCCCGCAGTTAGAAAGTGGTGATTTTATTGATATAAGCAAGCGGTTTGAAAATGAATAAAAAAAGATACGCCTTGGATAGCGGGTAGCGGGATATGCCCTGCTTCAGAAACCAATGAGAAACCTAAGACAAATAAATAAAGGTGGAGGCCATGATAAACATTTGTAAGTTATTTTCATCCCAATTCAAAAGAAGTGATTCCAAATACTTTATTTAAATCGATATTAGGTGAATATTTTGAATACATACGGGCTGTTTCGAATACTTTTTTCATTCGTAAATTGTCAACTAACGATTTGGCACTTATATTTATATCGGGAATGTCGAGGTAAAATAACGCTCCGGATGGGATGCTATTGACCAGTGCCTGCAAAATATCGAGAGCTGTTTGATATGAATCGGCAAACAGGGGCCCTATTTTATAGCCTTCGCGACATTTACGAATGGTACCATATCCATTGATCTTCCCGTTTATTCTTGCAACCATGGTGTAACTTTCAGCCATTGAGAGCCATTGCTTTATAAATATGGGCCTTGGAACCGGAAAGAGTTTTGAGTCAAATGCTACAACTTCTTCTATTTGCGAGTTTAAAAGCGGTGTAATGTTTTTTGAATCGTTATTGATTTTAAATGTGAGTCCTTCATATCTGATGTTTTTATAAGCGGTTTTAAATCCCATTTTGCGGTAGTTATCCTGTTGCTCAACCACACCGTCAAGACCAATATTTCTTTCACCCAAGTATTGCATAGCTTTTCGGCAAAGCTTTATGCTGTATCCTTCTTTTCGGTATCCGGGCTTAACTATATAAAAACCTATAAACCCAAAATTTGAATTATAGGAAACAGCGGATATGCAAGAAATGGGTTCATCGTTTAACAGCCCTATAAAAAAACCTTTCGGATCGGTATTGTAAAATACGCTGGCATCGTGTAGTCCAGGATTCCATCCTTCATTTGCAGCCCAATTCAT
Organism: Prolixibacteraceae bacterium; assembly: GCA_018399395.1. Classification (GTDB taxonomy): domain Bacteria; phylum Bacteroidota; class Bacteroidia; order Bacteroidales; family Prolixibacteraceae; genus Roseimarinus. Next base: position 4,357 of record JAGYOI010000020.1, on the reverse strand, counting down.
TGCAACTTCTTCAACCTCACGGGCGGTCATGTTTCTAACAATGTAATCGTCTTTTACTGCCATAATTATAGTCTTTTTCTACATCCTGTTAATCAAAGCCGCTTGACATGCCGCACCAAAACCGTTATCAATATTCACCACCGAAATACCGCTGGCACAGCTGTTGAGCATCGAAAGTAAGGCCGACAAGCCATCGAAATTGGCACCATAGCCTATGCTGGTGGGCACGCCAATTACCGGTTTGTCAACCAGACCGCCAACCACACTGGCCAGTGCACCTTCCATACCGGCCACAACAATGATTACCCGTGCGCCACGGATAATATCGAGTTTGTTAAACAAACGGTGGATGCCGGCAACGCCCACATCGTAAATGGTTTTTACCTCGTTGTTCAGGAAACGGGCAGTTTCGGCTGCTTCTTCTGCCACTGGCATGTCGCTTGTGCCAGCAGCTACAATGGCAATGTAGCCTTTGTTTAGTTCCGGTTCTGTATGTTTATATGTGATGGTTTTGGCCATTTCGTTATAACGGGCACCGGGTATAAGTTTTTTTACTGCATCGAACATTTCGGGCTTAACACGGGTGGCCAGTATGTCGATATTGTCGTCGTACAAACGCCGGGCAATTTGGGCTACCTGTTCGGTTGTTTTTCCCGATGCATAAATAACTTCGGGCAAACCGGTACGGTGCATTCGGTCGGTGTCGATGGTGGCAAAGCCCATCTCGTCAATTCCACGGCCCGAGAGCTGCTGAAGGGTTTCAGCAAGCTCTGTTTCACCATCTTTATATCTTTTTAGGATTTCTTCGAGCGTCATATTATAAAATATTAAAGTTGTTTGCGAACTTCATTTTCCACTTCACTTAACGGTACACGGTGTTTATCGGCCAATTGCTTACAATCGTTGTGTTCGGGTTTGGCATTTACCCGTTTGCCGTTAAAAAAACTTTCTTTTACACGCACTTCACCGTAACTGGTTTTTACTGTTTTTTCTTCACGTCGCAACATACTTTTTTGAACCGAATATTCCCTGATTCCCAGCGATGTGGTGTGTTCAAAAATTATAGCTTTCATAGAGTTTACAAGGTTAACTTTGCAGAGTAAAGAAAGCTTGGTTGCCGGGCGTGATTTTTTCATAATGATGGGCGTAAACCATGCATCAGAGGCTCCGGCGTTTAATAAACGTTCGAGCGTATCACCAAAATGTTCGGCGTTCATGTCGTCGATGTTGCATTCGAGCATGGTTTCGGTTTCGATGCTTACATCGCTTAATGCTTCGTTGGTCTCGCAAAGGTATAGCCGCAGTATGTTGGGCACTTCTGAAACATCGCGCTGACCAATGCCATAAGCCGTTTTCGAGATAGGGTAGTTCAGTTGTCCGGTAAACTCGTCAACGGTAGCGGCAAGAATGGCAGCCCCGGTTGGGGTAGTGGCCTCGTGTTGTACCAGTCCGGTTTTCACGGGTATGTTTTCAACAATGATAGCTGTGGCTGGTGCCGGAACAGGCATTACACCGTGGGCACATTTAACGGTGCCGCCGCCAAGCTGGATGGGGGCTGATAGTACTTTGTCAACATCCAGGTAGTTGAGGCAAATGGCAGCCCCCACAATATCGGCAATGGAGTCGAGTGCCCCAACTTCGTGAAAATGCACTTTTTGTATGTCGATGTTGTGCACTTTGGCTTCGGCTTCGGCAATGAGCCTGAAAATTTTGAGTGAAATGGTTTTTACCTTATCTGATAGGGTGCTGTTGTTTACAATTTCTTCAACATGCCGAAGGTGGCGGTGTTTCTCGTTATCGGGATTGTCGATTACCACCGTGACTTTCGTGCCTGAAATACCGCGCCGCATATCGGGTTCAACCTGTAGTTCAAAACCTTCGATGTTGAGCTTACTTAGTTCGTTTTTCAGATAAGCGGGGTCAACACCCAGGTCAATCATCGCCCCAAGGTTCATATCGCCGCTAATTCCGGCAAAGCAATCGTAGTAGAGTATTCTCATCGTGTATGTTTTTTCACCACTAAGGCGCAGATAGGCAAAGTCTTATATTTTTTTCTTAGCGCCTTTGCGTCTTTGCGGTTTTCAATTTTTCTTTATTGCACGGTTCAGCTTTCCCGAAACCAGTCCTTCTTTATCGATTTCAACATTCGTAAAACCCAAGGTTTTAATTTTTTGTACGATTTCGTTTTCTACAGGTCTCAGTTTGTCCAGTTCATCGGCTTTAACTTCTACTTTGGCATTTTCGCCATAGTGCCTTACACGTACTTCGTAAAAACCATATTGATTGAGGATGTTTTCGGCTTCTTCAATTTGTTGTAGTTTTTCGGCCGTAACGGCCTGGTTGTACGGAATACGGGAGCTGAGGCACGGACTGGCCGGTTTGTCCCAGTTGGGGAGCCCAAAATGTAGGGCTATTTGCCGAAGCTCATCTTTCGTTACTTTGCATTCAACCATCGGGGCCAGCACTTCGTACTTGCGGGCAGCATCGATACCGGGACGGTAATCGCCCAAATCGTCGTAATTGGTGCCACTGAGCACTGAAAATCCGGGATATTTTTCACATATATTTGTGAGATCGTGAAACAGGTGTTCTTTACAAAAGAAGCAACGGTTTTCGGGATTTTCGGCATATCGCGGGTCCTGCAATTCGTTGGTTTTGATAACTTCCAGTTTGATGTCGAACTTATTACAAAAATCAACCGCCTCGTTGAAATCCCTTTTTTTAAGACTTTCGGAATTTGAAATAACACCAATGGCCTTATCTTTCCCTTGAAATTTACGGGCAAGGAATAACACCAATGCCGAATCAACCCCTCCCGAGAAGGCCACAATGGAGCCCTCGCGTTTTTTAAACCACTGCTCTAAGGCATCCAGTTTTTGCTTTATGTTATCTTGAATAGTCATTTTTTATCGATTTTAATACACTGTTTTACCGGGTAAACTTACAAAAATTGATTCATTTTCTTGTTGATGAAAGGGTGAATTAGATTCTAATTTTAATTTGATCGCAATTTTGCAATGTAAAATAATTCAAAAAAAAACCTGCCCCGAACTAAAGAAGCAGATTTTAAAATATTTTGAGATAATGAATAAACTACCAGGCAAACAACGGGTAATCTTTCATGGTTTGGTTAACTTTTTTGCGAACCGAGTTGATTACATTCTCATCTTCAAAAGAACCTATAACCGTATCAATCATTTCAACAACCAAAGGCATTAAATCTTCTTTTACACCACGGGTGGTAATGGCGGGTGTACCAACCCTAAGTCCTGATGTCTGGAATGGTGAACGGCTGTCGAAAGGTACCATGTTTTTGTTCACGGTTAAATCGGCATTTACCAGTGCATTTTCAACCTGCTTGCCGGTTACATCGGGGTATTTTGTGCGTAGATCGATCAGCATTGAATGATTATCGGTACCGCCCGATATTACTTTATATCCCTGGTCGACAAAAGCCTGGGCCATAACTTTGGCATTGCGTTTAACCTGCGACTGGTAAACTTTAAACGAGGGATCAAGTGCTTCACCAAAGGCAATGGCTTTTGATGCAATTACATGTTCAAGTGGCCCGCCTTGTTGCCCTGGGAAAACTGCTGAGTTGAGTAAAGATGACATTTTACGAACAACGCCTTTTTTGGTTTTGATGCCCCATGGGTTTTCAAAATCTTCACCCATTAAAATAATGCCACCACGTGGACCGCGCAGCGTTTTGTGCGTGGTAGATGTTACAATGTGTGCATACTTTACAGGGTTTTCGAGCAAATCAGCAGCTATTAACCCGGCAGGGTGTGCCATGTCAACCATGAAAAGTGCACCAACTTTGTCGGCAATTTCACGCATGCGTTTGTAATCCCAGTCGCGTGAGTATGCCGAAGCACCACCAATAATTAGTTTAGGCTTTTCTTTAATTGCCAGTTCTTCCATTTCATCGTAATCTACACGGCCATCTTCTTCAGTAACTTTATAAGCTACAGGATTGTACAGAATACCCGATGAATTAACAGGAGATCCATGTGAAAGGTGGCCACCGTGCGACAAGTCTAATCCTAAAAAGGTGTCGCCGGGTTTTAACACAACGCTCAAAACTGCAGCATTGGCCTGTGCGCCCGAGTGTGGTTGTACATTGGCATATTCAGCTCCGTATAATTGTTTAATCCGGTCGATGGCCAATTGTTCAGTCATGTCAACAAACTGACAACCACCGTAATACCGGTGTCCGGGGTATCCTTCGGCGTACTTGTTGGTCATTACCGAGCCCATTGCTTCCATAACCTGCTCGCTAACAAAGTTTTCGGATGCAATTAACTCAATACCACTTAACTGACGGTTTTTTTCTTTCGAGATGATGTCAAAAACT
>JAGYOI010000002.1 GCA_018399395.1 Prolixibacteraceae bacterium | reverse complement strand
CGCCTTTGGAATGGATAATATTCCGGAGGAAGACATTATAAATGCGGCAAAAATTGCACATGCCCATGAATTTATAGCGCAATATCCCGATGGATACGAAACCAACATTGGCGACCGCGGAAGTAAACTTTCAGGCGGTCAGCGTCAACGATTATCTATAGCCAGGGCCGTTTTGAAAAACCCCCCGATCATGATTCTGGATGAAGCCACAAGCGCCCTCGATACGGAATCGGAAAAACTTGTGCAAGATGCGCTGGAACATCTCATGAAAAATAGAACCTCAATTGTTATAGCCCACCGTTTGTCGACCATCAAAAATGCTGACGTAATTTATGTGTTCAAAAAAGGAAAAATTGTAGAACAAGGAAAACACGATGAATTAATTGATCAGAAAGGTGAATATAGTAAGCTACATAAATTGCAAATGTACTAAGTTTATAAAAATCTTTTAATTTGATCTCTGGCAATTTTTTTTTGCCACGATTAATATTTTATTTTTAGGCAATCTTTTCATGAAAATGAAAAAAAGTTGCTTGTTATTTGAATACTTTTAATGAAAAATATAAGTTTAAGGGCAAATTAAGTGCCTTATTCAATGTAATACATGCTGGTTGAGGATAAAAGTGTTGTTTGTTAGGTGTTTGATGCGCAAAAATTAAATAATTTAGAAGGATGAAGAGAATATTATATTTGAGCTCGATATTGTTGCTTTTGTTTACCTTTAAAAGTATTGAAGCCCAGCATGCTGTAATGCGGACCCCAGGTAAATACTTAATGCCGATGGATAATGCTTCAGCAGCTTTTCCCGGATCAGCAACTAAAGAAGGGGCATTATGGGTCGTTTTTTCCGATCGGCCTGATAATCCGGTATATTCAAATCGTTCATGTACCGATGTAACCGGTGAACAACTGGATTTCATGCAGCCAATGTATGTTGTAAATGAGTCAGAAAATGCTATTAAAATTGTTCCGTTTGATGCGGTCGACTTCAGGGGTAATCTTAAAGAAGGTGCCGCCGGTAATGCTGTTTGGGTACTTAAAGACAACATGCTTTTATGGCGTAATTGTTTAAAAACCCGCGATGTTAACCTTCCAGGTTTTAAGGATGGGATATTTAATAAAAAAGCAATGGTGCTTAATATCATCTCCGATGATCAGCAAACCATAAGGGTTCCCGAATACTATTCAAATCCGCGGTGCCAATCGGGCGATTCAGTTAATTCAGCCTTGGTTTACCAGATTAACTATGTGTACAAAGAAACTCCAAATGCTTATTTACTAGGTGATATACCCGAGATAGAGGATGTGGAACAAGACAGGAGCCGCATTAAAGGATGGGTGTTGAAATCGCAAACTACTGCATGGAACCATCGTTTGGCTTATGAGATGAACTGGGACGAAGAAGCCGTGGCTGAACGGAAGCAAAAAGGAATAAAAGCAAAAATTACTTCTCAAAAGAACGGGGGTAGTGTAATTTATACTGAAGGGCCTGGTTATTATGAAAACCGGTATATTGGTGAAGTGGACCGCTTTCCTGTACTCGATGTATATAACGGAGAATCGAAAGTAGGTGTAATTGGAGATTTACGTTCAGAAGATGGAGAGACATTGTCGAGCCTGCAGTTTGCCAATATTAAACATGTAATTGATTCAATGTCGGCTGCGCTTCGAAATGTGAACATTATTTTTGTTGTCGATGCTTCAAGTAGTATGGTTCCTTATTCCGGAGCGATTCAAAATGCACTGAAACGTACTGTGCGTAATCTGCTCGACAGTAAAAATGATTACCGGTTTGGCATATTGTTGTATCGCGATGCTTCTGAAGGGAAAGCCAATACGGTGCAGTATTCTCGTGATTTAACATCAAACTACAATAGTATTAACAGTACGCTTAGCCGCTTCATGACCCCAACTTTTAACCGTTGCAATAAAGACCCCGAAGAAGCTGTTTTTTATGGAATGAAAAGGGCTATTGAGCGATTTGACCCACCTTCGGGCGAATCAAATTTTATGGTTTTAATTGGCGATGCCGGTAATCATAATCGTACAACATTTATGGGTTGCGACAATCAGGAACATGATGATTATACCAACGTACAGGAGGATGAACTGTCTGATTTAATGGCTAAGAAGAATATTAATCTTTTTGCCTATCAAATGCACCACCGTGTTGCATCAGATATGAAGCCTGCCTATGATGCTTTTCGCTCGCAAATTGAAAGTCTTATGACCCAGGTTGCAATAAAGCGCAACCCTTCTAATGGCTTAGATAAATCAAATATTTTGCAAGATGATGACCGGGAAGTAACCATAGCTTCACCTGTTGGCGTGCCCGGGTATTTCAAAAAAGCACCCGATGGTGGTAGTGTTCATCCATCGGTATTTATGAAGGAATTGAGCGACGGGATTGCAGATATTGATGAAAAAGTAAATTACAAGCTTGAAGGAATCTCAGAATACCTGAATGGTAAAATCGAAGGCGATCATGCCCGCGAATTGAATTCATTTATTGCCAGTTTGAACGAGGAGGGTATATCTGATGACGAACTTGATATTGTATTCCAGAAAAATGGTCAGGTTTATAATACCGGTTATACCAGCAGGTTCGACGACCGTTTGTCACATCCACTTTATCAGGATGTACTTTTAATGTCACGTCAGGATATGTTCTATATTAAGCGATCGTTAGAACGGTTAATACCTACTGATGAAATGTCGCTGCCACCAAATGAATCACGCTCGTTTATTGTATATGGGTGGAGCGAAATTCTCGTTGATATTCTGGGTTATTTCCCCGAAGGCAACAACGAAGCGATTGATACGCTGAGCCTTTATACGCTGTCTTCCATTTTGACAGGCTGGGGCGGAAAAGAAAAATATAAAGATATTAAGTTGCTCGATGTAACTTCTCCTCAACGTTTCCCCGATGTTATGTTGTATGAGTACTTGATTGACTGGTGTATAACCAAAGGGCATATCCAAAGTATTTACGATGGTCAAAACTTGTTAACCGGAGATTTCTTCGAAGACCACATGTGGACCATCTTTTACGAGTATCTTTATCATTTGAGCAATGGTGAGGTTGATAGTGATCCCGATATGAGAGAAAAATTCAAACAATATTTTGATAAATATAACGAAGAGTACAATAACTTTAAAGCAACATTTAGTATCCCGATGGGTACCGGTTCCGGATTGAAGCATTACTGGATCGATTCAAGAATTTTCCCTCATCAAACTGAATCGTTCGGGCAAAAAAGTATTATTGAAACTCTTTATGGCGATTATACCAAATAAAATCTAAATGTCAAATCAGTCAACGATTGATCGTATCGATAAAAAAGATGTACTTTTTTACATTGAAAAGCTTTCGTGTGCATACGTGAGTGACCAGCCGGTGCTTGAGGCCAAAAATTTATACATCCCAAAGCGCAAAATTACCGTACTGCTGGGGCCATCGGGTGCAGGAAAAAGTACACTTCTTGAAACTCTTGGGTTGATGACACAGACGGTGAACGGGGAGTCATCGTCTATTATGTTTTACCCTACCGATACCGATGAATATAACCTGGCTGAAATGTGGGGTGACACCCAGGAAGAAGAACGCTACAAGGTCCGGATGCTCTATTACAGTTTTATTTTCCAGAGCACCAACCTGATGCCCAATTTTACAGCACTCGAAAATGTCGGACTTACCGAACTCATCCAGAATAAGCCTGAATCGGAAGCTTATTTCAATGCTATTGAGAGTTTGGTTAAAAACCTGAGTGTGACGAGCCTTTCATACGAAAAAAAGCCTTTTGAATTCTCGGGCGGTGAACGCCAGCGACTAGCATTTGCCAGGGCCATCAATCCTGAGTTTACTGTTTTGTTTGGCGACGAGCCTACCGGTAACCTCGACCACTTTAACTCAGTAAAATTAATGCACTTTATTCGCGATTTTATTACCAAACAACGCGATAATGTAAGTGCAATTATCGTCTCTCATAATATCCCGTTAACACTCGACTTTGCTGACCGTATCATTGTTTTATCAAAACGGGAGAACAATGTTGCAACCATCGACCCTCATTTTATCTACGATCGCGATAAACTGAAATGGGATGAGTCGAGGGAGCTTGAACAACGCATCCAGGAAGAAATAGAACTTTTGTTGAACTCTGACACCGAAAGTTTTGTGCGCATTCTTATGCACCTATCTGATAATGAGGTTGAGGAAGAGTTTTTTCATGAGGTGAAGCAGGCCATGGTTAGCCATAAGCACGAAATGGATGTTGCCCCCGATTTTCCGGAGGATAAGAAAAAAGATTTCAAATTATGGTTAACATCAAAATTGTCTGATAAGGAGCTTCTCAATGCAACTGTTAAAGAAAACATCAGCCAGTTTGCTTATGGTGAAATTAAAAAAGCCGACATAAAAATTAATGATGTAATCCGTACCATCCAGGACCTGAAATTTAAAACGGCTGTTGAGGGACAACGTGATGATCGTCGTCCGGGAAGTATAAGCAGCTTAGAACAACAAGAATTAGGCAGAAGCAGCTCACCGTTTGCTTCTGTTATCGGGTTTATCCCATGGCTGATATTTTCTGTTGCACCGTTTTTTACCTTTTTGTTTCAAAAGCTGGTCTCATCATTTACTAAGTGGATGAGCATGGTATATAAACCTGTAAAAAAACAGGTGGTTCAGGATGAAGATGACTTTGCCTCGTTTAAAAAATTCTTTTCGTTAAAAGGAATCGTGGCCAAAATATTTTATAAGTTATGTATTGCCTGGGACTGGGTTAATGTTAAATATAAGCTATTTGCAAAAATAAAGCTTAAGCAAGACTGGATTACCTTCTCGGCTATCCCACACGATTTTAAACATCTTTTTTACCGCAACGAAACCAAAGAATTGCTTGGTAACCGGAATAAAAACTTCTGGCTTATTGTTGTCATTTTATTTTTTACTTTTCTGGCAATTGGCTTTTCAAACGGTAGCCTCGAGTACCTGAAAGAAAAAATGGAAGACCCGTTTGTGCGCTCGTTAAATGCTCCAATACCAGGAATTAACCGGCAGGCTGGCAGGGTGATTGATTTGTATAATTCCGACTCGCTGCAACAGTTTTACGATTACGACACCATCGTTGGGTACAACAAATGGACGGCCTATTTTCAGGGGAATTTGCCTGAAAGCCCTAACAGTGGTGTCGATGGAAGGTCTATTCCTTTTGATGACCCACTGGTTGAAACAATTGTTGACCCCGAAATAAACAATGCAGCTGGCTCTCCTTTCTCTGGTTCGCAGGATATCTCGATTATTGTTACACGAAAAATGCTCAATAAACTTGAGTGCTCTGATGAGCCGGCATTTATTTTTAAGAAACAAGGAGATGATCGTCTTGTTCCTATTCCCATAAGGGCTGTAGTTAATAAATTACCCGGTGAACGTGTTGATTTTATTTCTACTCAGCATTTTTACAATAATTATATGTATCTGGGCGATAATTTTTTATTTAAAGACAATAAAAAGCTCTATGCGTATATCGTGATGGATTCAACTTATGTGACTGATTTTAAGGAGGTGTGCGATTCGTTTTTTACAAAGTACTGGAATGAGGGTGGTTTGCTTGAAGTTAATGCAGTTGATATTTATAAGCATGACTATAGTTACAAAGAAATGTACGTTTTACAAGTGTCATTCTTTGGGTCAGAATATGTGATGCTTGATGATATCGATAGCTTGTTTGAGCAGCTAAAGGCATCTGATGAGGTTCAAACATTTATGGATGAAGCTGAAATAGCCGGTCACCAATTGGTTCAAAGCTATTTTCCTAATCAGCAAATGTTACGGCCACGCCGTCCCGATTATATCGCAGTTAACTTTAACAGTTTGGGTAAAGTTGATGAATTTGCTGAAAAATTTGCCGATGATTCTGGTATTAAGCTCGAAATGGCCAAAATTGAGCAAATGAAAAACTACAATTTTGTAAGTCAGCTTACCCGTATCATGTCCATTATTCTAATTGGTTTTAGTGTGCTGATGATTAATATTTTCTTGTCGAATATTTTGAGCACGCACCTCAATAAAATTAAAATGAATATTGGTACCTTTAAGGCATTTGGTATCGATATTAAACGGATTTACATGGGGATGATGTACATTTTTGTTCTCATGCCGCTTTTTCTGGCAATTATGCTTGCCGGTATACTCGGATATCTTGGATTTGTTTACTTTATTATCGACTTAATATCTCCTTTTGAAGTTGAAAAAGCCCTTTATTTCGATTTATGGAATGGTCTTACTTTGTTATCCGTTATCGTACTTGCAATCGTAAATTACTATGTGTTTAGCCTTATCATTAATAAAATCTTCAAACAACGCCCGGGCGACCTTATATATGATCGGAACAATAAAGCATAGGTCGAAAGATGTTTCAACGGATGAAGTTTTAAACTTATAGTTTGATTTTTATGGCACAAACAATATTTTACCTTATCTTAATCATCATTGTTTTTGATTTTGTTTTTGAACAATGGCTCGATTATTTAAATACAACCCGCTGGAGTGAGAAATTACCCGATGAACTTAAAGGGATATACAACGAAGAAGAATATGCCAGGTCGCAGGCCTACAAGAAAGCCAACCGGAAATTTGGGATGTTAACCTCTGCCTTTTCATTTATTTTAATCCTTGCCATGCTTCTTTTTGATGGGTTTGCCATAGTTGATAGCTGGGCTTCATCAATAACTTCGCATTATATTTTGGTCGCTTTGGTGTTTTTTGGCATTATTGGTATTGTTTCCAACATTTTAACAACCCCATTTGAAATTTACGATACGTTTGTTATTGAAGAAAAATTCGGGTTCAACAAATCTACCCCCAAAATATTTATCAGCGATAAAGTAAAAGGTTGGTTGCTGGGCGCTATTCTTGGCGGTGGAATACTGGCACTTATTATGTGGATTTGGAATAGCACCGAAGGTTACTTTTGGCTTATTGCCTGGGGGGCCGTAACACTAATTTCGGTGTTTATGTCGATGTTTTATTCTGAGCTTATTGTGCCCTTGTTTAACAAGCAAAAACCACTGGGAAACGGAGAGCTTAAAGATGCGATATTCAAATTTGCAGAAGAGGCAGGCTTCAGGCTGAAAAATATTTATGTGATTGACGGCTCAAAACGTTCAACAAAAGCAAATGCTTATTTTACCGGTCTGGGTCCCAAAAAACGCATTGTGTTGTTTGATACACTCATTGAAGATTTGGAAACAGATGAAATTGTAGCCGTTTTGGCGCATGAAATCGGCCATTATAAAAAGAAGCATACGCTTACAGGATTGTTGCTCGGTATTGTGCAAACCGGAATTATGCTGTACATTTTTTCATTATTGGTGTCTTCGCCATACTTGTCGCAAGCCCTGGGGGTTGAACAAGCTAAGTTTCACATTGGTTTAATTGCGTTTGGTATTTTGTACAGCCCTCTATCCTTTATCATGGGAATTGGGATGAATATTATTTCACGTAAAAATGAATACCAGGCCGATGCTTATGCCGCACAGTTTGGTTTTGCAAACGAACTGGGCAGGGCGTTGAAAAAGCTTTCGGTTAAAAGCCTGAGTAACCTCACCCCACATCCATTGTATGTGTTCTTTCATTATTCACATCCAACACTGCTTCAGCGTTTAAGGCATTTAGATGCAAAATAATATGTATTTGTGTATTAATAAATGCTCTTTTTGTATTAATAGTTTTAAGTTTTTTGTAAATTAATTGCTGATATTCAAAAATAAGCTATTAATGTTATAACCTTATAACTGTGAAAAAAATCATTTTTGTAATGGTGCTTTTCGTGTGTGCTAATGTTGGTTTGGCCCAGCAAAATGGTAATATTGAAGAGCTGGGCGAACGCATCAGGATATTAGAGGAAAAGCTCGAAAAATATGAAAACAACAGCAGTGTGTTTGTGAAAAATGGAACAGATAATGTTGATTCGCTTGATATATTAGATATAAGTACAATTGAAACACAAGATATAAGTGTATTGTCACGGAATAAGCAGGTAAATGCACTAATTGAGATGATGCAGGACGAAGAGCGGGGGCAAATTCAGTTTAAGGGTTCTTCAACAACTATTTTACAAGCTGGCAGGCACGATAAAATCTGGCATTCAACAGCAACCAGCTCATTTGATATTTTTGCTATTGCTACTTTTAACCAGTATTCAATGTTGTTTTTCGACCTTGAGGCCATTACGGGAAATGGCCCCGATGCTTACTTTCATAATTATTCAGGCCTTAACGGTGATGCGGGCTCAACATTATCTGAAGATGGGGTTAACCGTTTAAATTTGCTCGAAGCCTGGGCTGAATTTTCGATTTTTAAAAGTAAGTTGAAGCTTATTACCGGAAAAATTGACCTGACCAATTATTTTGATAACAATACATCGGCCAACGACGAAACAGTTCAGTTTATCAGCAATGCGTTTATAAATAACACATCCTTTGCCGTTCCGTCAAATGCCCCCGGTGCTTTGGTCAGGGGCGTGTTGTTCGACCGGATTTTTTTACAATATGCCATGTCGAAAATTCAAAATACCGGCGATGAAATATTTTCTGAATTGTATAAAATTGCAAGTATCGGGTATAAATTTTTGCCGGGAAGCGATTTTGAGACTAACCTGCGGTTTTATGCATATCAACATCCCGAAACAGGAAATTCAGCAGGTTGGGGTATTAGTTTTGATGATGTTGTATTTGGCAAGTTTAACATTTTTGGGCGTTATGGTGAAAATCAAACAGAGATAGCCAATTTATGGGGGGTAAACAGAGCATGGAGTGCAGGTGCCAGATTTGTTCATAAAGTGAAGGATAACCCCGTGGTTTTAGGTGCGGCCTATGGCGAAACGAACTTTGTAAATTGTGATTATGCCCCCGAGCATATTGTTGAAGTTTATGCCCGTCGCCAGTTGAACAGGTGGGCGCACGTGTCGCCTCATTTCCAGATGATTTGGGGTGGAAGTTGTTTTGAACGTACCTATGTTTATGGATTTCGGACACATTTTAATTTCTAAATATAAACTTAAAACTTATTTAGAAAATACGGACCAAACGTTTTGAATATTTTGATTGAATGTTCTATGCAAAATGGTTGATGTGGCACTTTTGTAAAAGTAAATTGATTGATATGTGCTTTATTTCTGATAATATGACAGTTGTAATATTTTAATTACAGAGAATATATCTAAATTACTCGATGTATATAAAAATATTACAAATATCATTCTGTTCTTTGCAAAATACCTATAGTTTTGCAATCGATTACACTAAGATATGAGCGCTAAAAATGAAGTTACACATACGGGCATTGTCAAGTCTGTAGGTGAAGATGGCATAACAGTTAACATTGTTGTGCAGTCGGGGTGTGCCAGCTGTGAGATAAAAGGGGCATGTTCAATGTCTGAACAGTCTGACAAAGAACTGGACATCGACTGTAATCCGGTAGGATACAATGTTGGGCAACATGTAAATGTGCGGCTGAAATCTTCGCAAGGCATGAATGCCTTATTTCTGGGATATGTATTGCCTTTTATCATATTACTTACTGTAATGATTATTCTATCGGGGCAAACACAAAATGAAGGACTGGTTGGAATTATTTCGATAGCTTCTTTAGCACCTTATTACTTGTTGCTCTATTTATATCGCAAACAAATAAAAAAGAAATTTACTTATGTGGTTGAACCACTCAAATAATCAGATATGAGTGCATCGCTAATTTACACGATTATTACCATCAGTTCCATCGGGATTGCTGCCGCGATTATTTTGTACTTTGCGGCCCGCAAATTTTATGTGTACGAAGATCCCCGGATTGATGAAGTTGAAGAGGCACTGCCTGCCGCTAATTGCGGGGGGTGTGGATATGCCGGGTGCCGGGCCTTTGCCGAAGCCATTGTAAAGGATAATTCGCTCGAAAACAAGTATTGTCCGGTTGGGGGTAGCGAGGTGATGGACAAGGTTGCCGGGATTATGGGGCTCGAAGCTGAAAATCAGAAGCCACGTATTGCAGTGTTGCTTTGTAACGGAACCTGCGAGCACCGTCCGAAAACAAACCACTACGAAGGTGCTTCAACTTGTGCCATTGCTGCCATGAACTATGGTGGGGAAACCGGATGCCAATATGGTTGCCTTGGGTTTGGCGATTGTGCCGATGCCTGCGATTTTGATGCCCTGCACATGGATCCCGAAACGGGGTTGCCTGTAGTAACCGATGAAAACTGTGTGGGATGTGGTGCATGTGTTGAAGCTTGTCCAAAAGACCTTTTTGAATTACGTAAGCAAATGCCAAAATACCGTAAAGTGTATGTTGCCTGTCGTAACGAGGACAAAGGCGGGGTAGCCAAAAAATCATGCGAGGTAGCTTGTATCGGTTGCGGTAAATGCGAAAAAGAATGTAAATACGATGCAATAACCATTAGCAATAACCTGGCATTTATCGACTCTGATAAATGTGTCCTTTGCCGGAAATGTGTGTCTGTTTGTCCGACAAATGCCATTATTGAGGAAAATTTTCCACCGCGAAAGGTGAAAAAGGAAAAAGAGACCGAAACGGCCCAGGCCTGATACAAATTTTAATGTCGTATTCCATCGTTAAAAGGATAAAAAATGCTCAAAACATTTAAAATAGGTGGTGTTCACCCGGCCGAAAACAAAATTACGGCTGATAAGGCGGTTGAGAAGTTACCACTTCCCAAAACTGTAACAATTCCTATAGCACAACATATCGGGGCACCTGCAAAAGTAATTGTCAAGCGTGGCGATATGGTCAAAGCCGGACAGCTAATTGCACAAAGTGCCGGTTTTGTGTCAACCAATATCCATTCTTCGGTTTCCGGAAAAGTAAAGAAAATTGACTCCGTGTTTGATAGCTCAGGCTATAAAAAAGAATCGGTGGTAATTGATGTTGATGGTGATGAATGGGCCGAAGGGATTGACACATCGACTGATTTAATAAAAAATACCGGGCTTGATGCCAAAGCAATTAACAAAAAAATATTAGAAGGTGGTATTGTAGGCCTTGGCGGGGCTACATTCCCGACCCATGTTAAGCTTTCGCCCCCACCGGGCATGAAAGCTGAAGTTTTGCTTATTAACGGGGTAGAGTGTGAGCCCTATCTTACCGCCGATCATCGTTTAATGCTTGAACATGGCGAAGAACTATTGGTGGGCATTAACTTGCTGAAAAAAGCCCTCGGTGTTGACCGGGCTGTTATTGGTATCGAAAACAATAAACCCGATGCCATTGAACATCTCACCGTTTTGAGTGAAAACTATTCAGGTATTGAAGTATGCCCTTTAAAAGTAAAGTACCCACAAGGGGGCGAAAAGCAACTTATTAAAGCCGTAACAGGACGCGAAGTTCCATCAGGGGCACTTCCTATCGCGGTTGGGGCAGTAGTGAACAATGTTGGTACGGCACTGGCCGTGTACGAGGCGGTAATGAAGAATAAACCCCTGGTTGAACGTATTGTAACCGTAACAGGTAAGTCGCTTTCAAAACCATCAAATTTTAAAGTACGAATTGGCACACCGGTTAAAGAATTGATTGAAGCTGCCGGCGGATTGCCTGAAGATACCGCAAAAGTAATAAGTGGTGGCCCAATGATGGGGAAAGCTGTTGCCAGTATTGATATTCCTGTGGCTAAAGGTACTTCAGGGGTACTAATCATCAACGAAGAAGAAGGCCACCGTAAGCAGGTTCTGAATTGTATCCGTTGCGGGCGGTGTGTTAGCGTTTGTCCCATGGGGCTTGAACCTTTTTTGCTTATGACACTTGCCGAAAAGAAAATATGGGACAAAGCCGAACATGAGAATGTAATGGATTGTATCGAATGTGGCTCGTGCAGCTTTACTTGTCCGGCCAACCGCCCGTTGCTCGATTATATACGATATGGAAAACAAACCGTTGGGGGTATCATCCGTAGCCGAAAATAAAAACCAAATAATTAACCATAAGTGGTAAAAGATATTTAAAATGGATAAAATATTCACCATAACGCCGTCACCACACATTAAACAAGGCGATTCAGTAAGAAAAATCATGTACACCGTGATTTTTGCCCTATTACCGGCACTGGCCTGGTCATTTATTGTATTCGGACTCCCGGCGGTTGTAATAACCTTAACATCTGTTGTGAGCTGTGTGCTTATCGAGTGGCTCATCCAAAAGTATTTAATGAAAGTTGAACCGACAATCAACGATGGTTCGGCAATATTAACCGGAATTTTGCTGGCCATGAACGTACCTGCCGGCTTGCCTTTATGGATTATGATAATTGGCGCCTTTGTGGCCATTGGTGTTGGTAAAATGTCGTTTGGGGGCTTAGGGCAAAATCCTTTTAACCCCGCGTTGGTTGGGCGTGTGTTTTTACTGATTTCATTTCCGGTACAAATGACAACCTGGCCTAATGTAACCCGGCAGGCTGTTGATGCAACATCGGAAGCTACCCCTTTGGCTTTGGTGAAAGAAGGGATTAAAAGTGGGTCAACGGTACCTGAAATTATGCAAAAAATACCAGGGTACGATGAATTGCTCTTAGGTAACTTCAGTGGTTCGCTGGGTGAAATATCAGCAGCTTTATTGTTGTTAGGTATGGTTTATATGCTTATCCGTAAAGTGATAACCTGGCATATTCCCGTGAGTATTTTTGCAACGGTTTTTGTTTTTACCGGAATATTATGGATGGTTGACCCGATGCAATATGCCGATCCGCTGTTTCACCTGTTGTCAGGGGGTATGATGCTTGGTGCTATATACATGGCTACCGATATGGTTTCATCGCCCATGGCCAAAAAGGGACAACTTATTTATGGTGTCGGGATTGGTTTAATTACTGTAAGTATCCGGTTGTGGGGGGCATATCCCGAGGGCATTTCTTTTGCAATTCTTATTATGAATGCCTTTACGCCGCTTATTAATAATTACGTGAAACCTAAACGATTTGGAGAGAAAAAGTAATGGCAAAGTTAGAATCATCTTTTAAAAATATGGTGATCTCACTTTTTGGGGTCACGTTAATAGCTTCGGCATCGCTTGGTTTGGTTAACGACGCCACTGAAGGGCCTATAGCCGAAACTGAGATGAAAAAGCAGGAAATGGCACTGGCCGCAGTGTTGCCCGAATATGATCATTTGGGCGAGGTAATAAAAGTTTTGCCTAAAGATGCGGCTGATAGTATTGAAATATACCCGGCATACGGTACCGATGGAGAGGAGATTGCCAGTGCTGTTAAATCATACACATACAGCGGGTTTAGTGGTTATATCGAAGTTATGGTTGGTATTGATGATGAAGGCGAAATTACAGGTTTTCAGGTGCTTAAACATGCCGAAACCCCCGGTCTGGGATCGAAGATGGATGACTGGTTCGGGAATACCGAAAAACCCGGTCAGAATGTTGTAGGCCGTTCTTTCCCCGATGGGGGACTGAGTGTGGGCAAAGATGGGGGCGAGGTTGATGCCATTACCGCTGCTACCATTACATCGCGTGCATTTTTAGATGCCCTTAACCGGGCGCACCGTTGTTTGAATAATGTGTGGGATACTGATTCAAATTCAGGTGCCACGCAACAAATTGATCAGAATACGAGTGATGATGATTTAGCTTCATCGGAACAATAAAATATTTGAGAAATGAACCAGTGGAAAAATTTTACAAAAGGTTTTATTAAAGAAAATCCGGTTTTTGTTTTGCTGTTGGGTATGTGCCCAACCCTTGGGACAACCGGAACTGCCATTAATGGATTGGGCATGGGTCTGGCCACAACATTTGTGCTGGTGATGTCGAACCTGGTGGTGTCGCTCATTAAAAACCTGATACCCGATAAGGTGCGTATCCCGGCTTTTATCGTGGTTATAGCCACCTTTGTGACCATTGTGGAAATGGTAATGCAGGCTTACCTGCCTTCGTTATACGAAAGTCTTGGCCTGTTCATCCCGCTTATTGTGGTAAACTGCATTGTGCTTGGCCGTGCTGAAGCTTTTGCATCGAAAAATACAATTACCTCGTCGGTTATTGACGGCTTGGGTATTGGATTTGGTTTTGCCTTTGCGCTTACCATTCTGGGAAGTGTGCGTGAACTGCTGGGCAGTGGTAAATTATTCGATATTGCCATTTATCCCGAAGACTACGGTATGCTTGTTTTTATCCTGGCTCCCGGTGCATTTATCGCGTTGGGCTACATTATTGCCGTAATTAACCGATTGAACAAGAAAAACGCTTAGAAACCCAAAAATTAAGTAAAAATGGAATACATTATTATCATCATATCGGCTATACTGGTTAACAACATTGTATTGAACCAGTTTTTAGGGGTTTGCCCGTTCCTTGGAGTTTCCAAAAAAATAGAAACTGCCGTGGGTATGACCGGGGCTGTTGCTTTTGTAATGGTTTTGGCTACTATCGTAACTTTTCTTATACAACATTACATCCTCATACCGTTCGGGATAGGATACTTACAAACAATATCTTTCATACTGGTCATTGCATCATTGGTCCAGCTGGTTGAAATTGTCCTAAAAAAGGTAAGCCCGTCGTTATATCAGGCACTTGGTGTGTTTTTACCGCTTATAACCACCAACTGCGCCATACTTGGTGTTGCTATTTTGGTTATCCAAAAAGAATTTAACCTGATGGAGGGTGTTGTGTATGCTGTTGCCAATGCGGTGGGCTTTGGGCTCGCATTGATTATTTTTGCCGGCTTGCGTGAACATACCGATATGCAAAATGTGCCCAAAGGCTTGAAAGGCGTGCCCATTGCATTGATCTCTGCCGGTATATTGGCCATGGCTTTTATGGGGTTCTCGGGTATTGTTTAAGTCTATTCCCGGGCCTGGTAATAGTAAGCACCATTAATCAATACATTTTTCAACCCTTTTGTTTTAACTTCGGTATATCCCGCTGATGTTGAGCCAATATCAACTTTTACTTTGTTGAATGTGAGTTTATTGTCTTCTTCATTGGTTTTAACCAAAACATAGGTGTTGGTATTTTCTGTAATTATGGCTTCCTGTGGCAAGGCATTTGCTTCACGTGAGTCAGTTATTACTTCACATTCAGCATACATGCCATTCATGAGTATTTTTTCTTCAATGTCTTCAATTTTTGCGACGCAGGGTATTGTTTTGGTATCCTGGTTAATTGAACGGCCAATTAGTGAGACGGTTGCTTTCTGCTTGTCCGATTTTCTGTCAGGGTCGTAAAACAATACGGTTTGTCCCGGGCTTAAATTTCTGATATCTTTTTCAAATACATTAAGCACCAATTGTAGTTTTTTATTATCAACAATTATTGCTGCATTGTTTTGTGGTTCTACATATTGCCCGTTGTCAATGTTTACTTTGGATAAGTAACCACCAATGGGTGCCGGAACTTTGAAGTATGCACTGATATTTCCCTGTTCAACCCGGGTCGGATCCAGGTGCATGAGATTTAATATAGCTTCGAGTGATTTTTTTTCGGCTTTGGCTATTTTGAAATTATTTTTGGCATTGGTGAGCTCTTTTCGGGCAGTTATTTGGTCGTTAACCAGTTTTGAAATCCTTTCAAGTTCTGTTTGGGCATAATCAAAGTCAGAACAGGCTTTTACGTAATTATTTTGCACGTTAACAACTTCACGGCCACTAACGCGAAAAAGAATTTCTCCTTGTTTTATGTATGTGCCTTCAGGGTGTTTTAATCCGTTTATTATGCCGGGTATCACCGCGTTAATTTTAGCAACCCCATCCGGCGATGGTTTTATGTACCCGTTTGTCCGTATTGTGTTATTTATCGTCCGGACCTTTGGGTTATCAATCTTCATGTCCGTAGCTTCAAATTGCTGGCGTGTAAACTGAATTGTTGTATCATCAGTTTTTGTAGCTTCATCATTGTTTGTTGTTTGGTCGCAAGAAGCAAATGAAATGCTTACAAGAAGAAAAATGGTTGATAAGTATGATATTTTCATGACAAATTAGTTTAAAGTTAAAAAGTTAATTTCGAGTATTGTACGGTTGTATTTTTGCAGGTTGTCAATATATTCAATTTTAATATTGATGGCATTTTCAATAGAATGGACAAACCTGAAAAAGTCTATTTCACCTGCATCATAACTTTTTTGGGCTGTTTCTGTTATCTGTTCTGATAATTCTAAGCCGGTGCCTTCGTAATATTGAAGGGTTTCGTGATGTTTTTTTAGCTCTTTTTGGAGCGAGTTCAACTTCAGGTTGTACCGCATTTTATAGTCGTGTTGTTTGAATACCGCCGATAAATGCTCTTGTTTTGCGGCATCAATTTGTGCCTTCTGGTTTCCAAAAAATAACGGTATGGCCAAACCAACATGTACACCGTAATAATTATCAGCATTGTCGTATTGATTTGTCCCATTGAAATATCCCAGTGTTATATCAGGAAGAAGCTTGTTTTTTTCTGTTTTAACAACTGCATTGTTTTGTTGGATGTTCTGTTCCAGTGCCTGGTATCCCGGGGTGTTTTCCACCCGGGGCAGTTTTATGTTGATGCGTTCAAGAGGCCGGTGGCTTGCCGTGTATGTGGTGTCGGATTGTAAAAGTGCATTCAGTTCCTCATGCGCAATATTGATATCGTTTTTAGTTTGTTTCACTTTCAATTTCAACCTGTTGTGTTGTGATTTGGCATTAAGCAAATCGAGTTTGCTTATTTCGCCCGATTGAAATTGTTTTTCAGCAGCTTCGGTGTAATTTGCGTAAACAGAGTCAATGGTTTGCAGGCTTTTTTGCTTTTGTTGTAAATGCCTGATTTTATAGAATGACTGTGCTACGTTTTTTTGCAATTTTAATTTAGCACGTTCGTATTCTTTTTCAGCAGTTTTTGCATTATAGCCGGCTGCTTTTCGTTGTGAAAAATAAACCGTTGGAAACTGAAACGATTGTTCGATGCCCATAACCCCGAGTGGATAACCGTTAGCGGCAATATTATTTTCGTCGTACTCATAATAAACTTGTGTTTTGTCGATATCAAAAGCAGAGGGTATAAGTGCTTGTTGCTTTTTGTAATAATGCTCAACCGACTTCAACCCCGTATTATTTTCCAAGGCTATTGAAACGGCTTTGTTTAAGCTTATTTCATGGGGCTGGGCTTGTGATTTGAGTGAAAATGCCGGAAGCATTAAAAAAGCCAACAGGATAACAGGAATTTTCTTTTTTGCCGGGCGAAGCATATTGATGATATCCCGCCCGCTTTTATTGTCGAATATTGAATATAAAAGGGGCAATGCTATCATGGTTAACATGGTTGAAGTTATCAACCCGCCAATTACAACCGTTGCCAGTGGGCGTTGTACTTCAGCCCCTGCCGAAGTTGAAATGGCCATGGGCAGAAATCCCATCATGGTAGATGAGGCTGTTAACAATACAGGCCTCAAGCGTTCTTTTGTGCCCCGTATTACACGTTCTCTCATATCGGTTACGCCTTCTTTTTTAAGTTCTTTTAAGTGTTCAATTAATACAATGCCGTTTAATACAGCAATGCCGAACAATGCAATAAACCCTACGCCGGCCGAAATACTGAAAGGCATGCCCCTTATCCATAACAACATAACGCCACCAACAACCGACAGCGGGACAGCTGTAAATACCAGTGCAGCTTCGCGGAAAGAGTTGAATGCGAAATGCAGGAATATGAAAATAAGCAGCAATGCAACAGGAACAGCAAGTTTTAGGCGTTGGCTGGCATTGTCGAGGTTTTCAAACTGGCCGCCATATTCAACGTAGTATCCTGATGGTAAATTGAGGTTCTGGTCGAGTATTGGCCGTATTTTATCAACAACCGTTTGTAAATCGCTGTTTCTTACATTAACGCTTACAACAATCCGGCGGCTTGTGTTGTCGCGCGAAATCATTGCCGGCCCGGTTGTGTAGTTAATCTCTGCCAACTCGCTCAAAGGGATTTGATTTCCATTGGGCAATGCAACATACAAATTTCTGATGTGTTCAATGTCGTTTCTGAACGAAGGTTGAAGGCGTGCAACCATGTCAAAACGGCGTTCGCCCTCAAAAACACTGCCGGCCGACTGGCCCCCAAAGGCCATCGAAACATAATTGTTGAGTTCTTCAATATTTAATCCGTAATAGGCTATTTTGCTGCGGTTATATTTTACACTCATTTGTGGCAGGCCTGCGGTTTTCTCCATTACCACGTCAGCCGCTCCCGGTACATTTTCGATCAACGATTTGGCTTCAATGGCTTTTTGGTTCAAAACATCAAGGTCTTCGCCAAATATTTTTATGGCCAAATCGGCACGTACGCCTGTAATTAGCTCGTTGAAGCGCATCTCAATGGGTTGTGTAAATTCGTATTCAACATTGGGTATAACCAAAAGTGCTTCTTTGAACTGATTGGCAAGGTCTTCTTTTGAGGAAGCTGATGTCCATTCGTTTTTATTTGGGTTAAGCTTAATAATCATATCAATTTCTTCCATCGACATGGGGTCTGTTGGTACTTCGGCAGCACCAATTCGGCTTACGATTTTTTCAACTTCGGGAAATTTCTCAATAAGTATTTGTTCCATTTGTGTTGTGAGCTCAATCGTTTTTGAAAGGGATGTTCCCGTTTTCAATATTGGTTGAATCACAAAGTCACCCTCGTCAAGCGTTGGCACAAACTCGCCGCCCATACGCGAAAATACAACTCCTGTAAGTACAAGGGAAGCCACGCCCATTGTTAAAACCCATTTTTTATATTGGTACGACCACCGGATGACAGGATCAAACGAACGGTAAATCCATTTCATCATCCATCGTGTTATTTTGAAAGTCTTTTCTTCGGGTACCGGTTTCAGTACCAATGAAGAAATGGCAGGAAGCCAGGTTAGCCCGAAAAACATAGCACCTAACAGGGCAAAACTAAATGATAGTGCCATTGGGCGGAACATTTTCCCTTCAACATCGCCCAATGAGAGAATAGGAATGAACACAATAAGAATGATAAGCTGTCCGAATATGGCAGAATTCATCATTTTTGAAGCACCGTTGAAGGTGATTTTATCCATGATTTTTTGTCTGCCTGCCCCAGTATGTTTATTTAACTCTGCATTTTTGACTGTTAAATTTACAGCAATAAATTCAACAATAATTACGGCCCCGTCTATAATGATCCCAAAGTCGAGTGCACCCAGGCTCATGAGGTTTACATCAATGCCAAACAAATACATCATCGATATTGTGAATAGCATTGATAGTGGGATTATTGATGAAATTACCAATGCCGACCTGAGATTTCCAAGAATCAAAAGCACAACGAGGAAAATAATTATGAAGCCGATGAGCAAATTTTCGAAAACAGTGAAAGATGTTCTTGAAATTAACTCGCTTCTGTCAACAATGGGGTTGATAAAAACACCCTCCGGAAGGTTTTTCTGGACTTCTTCAATGCGCTGTTTTACGGCTTCTATTACTTCATTTGAGTTGGCATCTTTTAGCATCATGATTTGGCCCATAACTTTTTCGCCTTCACCATTTGCCGTTATGGCCCCAAAACGGTTTGCACTGCCAAATTGTACATCGGCAACATCCTTAACCAGAAGGGGAACTCCATTTTCGTTTTTGATAACTATGGATTTTATGTCATCGAGTTTATTTACCAAGCCATCGCCCCTGATGAAGTAGGTCTGATTTTGCTTTTCGATGTATGCCCCGCCTGCAACACTGTTGTTTTTCGACATTGCATCGTAAACATCGATAAGGGTAATGTCAAAACCTTTAAGCTTTTCAGGATCCACGGCCACTTCGTATTGTTTCAAAAACCCACCCCAGGTGTTAACTTCCACGATGCCCGGAATTCCTGATAATTGCCGTTTAACCACCCAGTCCTGAATGGTTCGTAATTCCATTGTTGAATATTGGTCTTTGTAACCCGGCTTTGTGTCCAGTACATACTGGTAAATTTCACCTAGCCCGGTCGAGATAGGCCCCATTTCGGGTGTTCCAAATCCATCGGGAATATTTTCGGCAGCCGATTTAATTTTTTCGGCAATGAGCTGGCGTGGCAGGTACGTACCCATGTTTTCTTCAAACACAATGGTTACAACCGATAACCCGAATTTTGAAATCGAACGTATTTCTTTGACACCCGGCAGGTTCGACATCTCGAGTTCTACCGGATAAGTGATAAATTGTTCTACATCCTGGGTCGAAAGGTTTTTACTGGTTGTAATTACCTGTACCTGGTTGTTGGTTATGTCGGGCACAGCTCCAAGCGGTATTTTTATCAGTGCATAGATGCCAAATACCGCAATGGTTATGGTTAATAAAAAAGCAATGAGTTTATTCTTAATGCTGAATTGAATGATTCTATTGAGCATGGTATAGATTTTAACAGGATTGGTAAATAAAATTAAAACAATCGTTTTGCTTAATGGTTTCGATACCTCTTTTTTTTTAAGGGGAGAACAGGTTTTCAACCTGTTTTTTGAATTTGTTTGCGTTGCCCACCCTTTTAAAAAGCGTGGTCCTCTTAAACCGTAAAGTTGCGGGGTGCGCTAAGAGGAGAACAGGTTTTTAACCTGTTTTGTGCGCGAAACATATTTAGTATATCAATGCCATCTTTCCTAACGGAACTGGTCGATTAAATCTATAGGTTTTGGTATGATAACATATTGTAGGTAAGCACAAACAAAAATGCCGTAGGCATGGTACATATGATAATTACATGAACCGTTTTGTTATAAAATTTAGCACAAAAAAAACCGTCCGATGGGGTCGGACGGTGAATTGGGATTATATAAAAAGGGGGGTGTAAGTGGGAGAACTAATAACCTAACGGTTATATATACACCGCTACAAAAATGTTCATTTGTGAGTGTTGTGCCAAATAAAATGATGAAATACTATTGTTTTCTTAATGAGCGGTCACTTTCGGGCGATGAACCTATTTTTTTATTAGGAAAACAAAATTGTTTCATGACAAAAAAATTTCGTTATTTTGTTCATTCATTAAAAAGCAAGTATTTTGGATTTACAAACAAACATATCACACCCGTTTTTTGCATTTGTATTACTTCTGGCAACGATAGTAGCTGTTGTATACATTGTATATTTTTTCCCTAAAGAAAAAAATATTTATTCTGCGTGGCAGCGGTATGTGCTTGCAGTTGTCAAGTTTTTGTATGCTTTTTTTATCGGTTTTCTGATTTTATCGCCTGTTGCCGGCATGATACAAAAAATTGTAGAGAAACCTGTTTTGGTTATAGGGATTGATAATTCAGCATCAGTTGCGGCCGACTCTGTTAACGTTGAGTTCATCAGATCTTTTTCTTCTGAATTAAGAACTAATCTCAGCGATAGATATTCTGTTGAAACAATTTTATTTGGTGAAAAACCGGAAAGTAATGATTCAGCCAATTTTTCAGCATTACAGTCTGATTATGCTGAGTTTTTCAGAGATGCCGATAAACGGTTTTTTAATATGAATGTAGGTGCTTATCTTTTAATTGGCGACGGAATTTATAACAGGGGGCCAAATCCTGTTCAGGTATTGTCAGATATTGAAGCACCCGTTTTTACAGTCGGGGTAGGCGATACTATACCGAATACCGACCAGGCTATTCTTGATGTGATTCATAATCCCAATGTTTTTTTGGGAAATACTTTTCCGGTTGAGGTGGAAGTTGGTTTTACACGCTTTCCCCATAAAACAACACAAATATCAGTATATATGGGTGATCAGCTGGTAAAGTCAGAACAGATAGCAGTGCCTCAGCCAGATTACTTTTACAGGAATACTTTTTTCATTGAAGCAAAAGAAGAAGGATTGCAGAATGTTTCGGTTGTTGTTAGTCCGCTTAACCAGGAAAGCAACACCGAAAACAATCGTTATTCGTTTGTTATTGAAGTGCATGACAATAAAAAAAATGTATTGATGCTTTCGCATGGGCCTCATCCCGATATTGGAGCCATTGCCGAAACCTTAGAAAAGCAAGCAAATTATAATGTTACTTCTGAATATATTGCTCATTTCGATAAAGACTTAAGCTCGTTCGATTTGGTTGTTTTAAATCAACTTCCTTCACGTACAACCCAGAACGTAGCAGTTTTCGATTCAATAGTTAAAAGCAAAAAAC
This sequence comes from Prolixibacteraceae bacterium, assembly GCA_018399395.1. Taxonomy (GTDB): domain Bacteria; phylum Bacteroidota; class Bacteroidia; order Bacteroidales; family Prolixibacteraceae; genus Roseimarinus. The sequence continues at coordinate 3,935 of JAGYOI010000002.1, read as the reverse complement.
CAATTTTGGTAATTGTTGGACAAAAAACTTCAATTGCTGCGCTAAATAACCTGGGGTTCGATTTTTCACTGCAACCGGGTCTTCAAAATCAGGAGGCATCGGCTTATTTCAATACATCGTTTTCTTTGTTTTCGCTGCCTGATAACATTAAAACGGTTGAAGATATCTATCCACCGCTGATAACACGTTACACTCAATATGAAACCGGCAGTGAATATTCAATTCTTGCCCATCAGAAAATTAAAGGTGTAGAAATGAAGTACCCGTTGCTAATGACAGGCGATGTTAAAAATCGGAAGGTAGCGGTTATTTTTGGAGAAGGAATTTGGCGTTGGCGTTTGCGTGAGTTTCAGTACCTCGGTTCTCAGGATGCATTCAATCACATCATTGTTAACCTTTTCAATTATTTAAGCCTCGAAGAAAAAGAAGAGCAATTCAAAATACAGTATGAGCGTATTGTGTCGGAAGTTGATCAGGTTAGGATTAAAGCGCAGGTGTTTAACGAGATATTTGAACCGGTAACTGATGCAGAGGTCTCACTGGTTTTGAAAGATTCAACGGGGAATGAGCTTGATTACATTTTTGATTCAGGTAGCTCAGGATATAATCTCGACTTAGGATATCTGCCCTCCGGAGAATACGATTTTGAAACATCTGTAGAATTGGGTGACAATGAGTTTGTGAAAACCGGACGTTTTAGTGTACAGGAAATAAACATTGAAAATCAAAACCTTTTGGCCAATTTTAATGTTTTGAATAACATTGCTAATAGAACTGGAGGCAGGTTTTTCACCCAAAGTGAACATGGGGAATTATCAGAAACGCTTCTTAATTCGTCACAAATTAAGCCACGTACATACAATGAGAAGAATATATACGAATTGATTGATTGGAAAGTGTATGTTCTCATCGTTTTGGGGCTGTTGTCTTTGGAATGGTTTTTGAGAAAATTCTGGGGCGGTTATTAATGCACTCTTTTTTGTTAAAATTGCCATAACTTGATATATAATGAGAAAACAAATAATATTAATATCCATATTAGCACTGTTCAATTTCAGTGTTAATGCACAATTAAAAAAATTTACGGTTGATATACCTGTGCCCCCTAAGTTTGAACTACCCGATTCTATTCAAAGTTTAACAATTATGAACCGGAGTATGACGTCAGAATTTTCTGATTATAATGAAAAAGATCTTCAACTTGATTTTTATAAAAAGAATTTTGACATAAATACATTGTTGTTGGATAGTACGGCTGCCGACACGACAATAAAAGTACTTGGTGATCTCCTGTTCGATTCGCGGCGCTTTGATGTTGTGATTCCCGTTGATCGTAATGTTTATCGTATTTTGCCGTATAGTGATAAGCCAAAACCGCTTGACTGGGAGTATGTTAAGGAAATTTGTGAAGCATATAATACAGATGCTTTAGTAGTTCTCGAAGATTTTGCAGTACGTACGGTGACCGGCTATGATACCGGTACTGAATATGATGGTTTTCAGGCATACAAATATCATTATGCCTCAATGGATTTTTATAGTATGGCACATTGGCGTATTTATGAGCCATCTTCTGAAACGGTTCTGGTTGATGTGCTGATGAACCAGGATACTATATTTTGGGATAATTACGATTACGACCTGGTTGAATTATTTAAAGCACTGCCAACGGTAAAAGAAGCCACAATTCAAACCGGAATTAAAGTCGCCCTTGATTTTAGTGATGTTATTGCCCCTCGCTGGAAATCAGATACCCGTTACTATTATGTGGTGAAAAATAAAAAAATAGATGAATCGGTACAATTAGCTGCTGAAGGTAAATGGTATGAAGCATTAAATAACTGGCTGGAATATTCTGAACATGGCAGCCGTTCTACTCAAAGTAAAATAATGCTGAACATTGCACTGGGGTACGAGATGACCGGTGATATTGAGAAGGCTATTGAATGGGCTAAAAAATCGCTGTCTGTAAACTACCGGGAGGTTACGAACCACTACTTAAAAGAATTACTCAAACGGCAGGCAATGCTAAATAATTAATGGCCTACCTGTTTAGAACGCTACATTTTCTTATTTTTACACCCGCGTTATATTGATGCGTTACGAACATAGCATATAATCAAGCTGTTTACCTATGTAAATAACTGTGATGTGCATGTTTAGTGTTAACTAAAAATTGAAAAAATGAAACGTAGTGTTTTATACATATTGGTACTGGTTTTGTTCTCAGGGTGTTCACTTTTCAAAAAATTAACAGAAGAACCTGAATTTGTAGTTGAAAAACAAGCGCTTGAGCAAGCAATAAATAAAACGGTGGATGAACTACTTTCATCTGAGTGGTTATCCGATTTTATGTCGGAAAATAATGAACGGCCAATAATCATGACCTCCTTAATAACGAACAATTCAAATGGAATAATCGATGTAAATACGATTTATGAGACCATCGACATGCGTTTGGTAAAGTCGGGACAAGTCAGGGTGGTGAAAACAGAAGAAGCACAGCGTGTTCTTACTCCCTACGAACTTGCTCAAGGTGAGAGTGTCGATTATGTAATTTCGTCTGTCATTGAAAATAATCCCAACCAAGATTCATCGGTCATATTTAAAATTTCTCTTTGGAGCGACAAAACCAGGGAGCCGATAACTAAGATCGAAAATATTGTTGAGTAAACAGAAAATATAACCTTAATCAAATGGAACATTTTAAACCTACAGACTACAAACTTCAATCGTTGTGTTGTGGTGCTGTATTTGAAGACACCGACTGGGAGTTAAGCTGTCCGCATGATCATGAACCTGCACTCATCCGTGCCGTATACGATAATAAACAAATTGAAGTTAATACCAACCTGCCGGGGCTGTACAAATTTGCCAACTGGATGCCTGTTGAGCGTATACTTGATGGCTCGGGCTCACCTGTAACATATAAAAGCGCAGGATTTGCCAAAGAGCTTGGGCTTGAAAATCTTTTTATCACCTTCAATGGTTATTGGCCCGAAAAAGGCGCACATATGCAAACCGGTACGTTCAAAGAATGTGAAGCTTACTCGGTTTGTGCCCGTAAAAATAAACGCCACGATAAAATAATGGTGGTTGCTTCGGCCGGAAATACATCCAGGGCATTCGCAAAAGTGTGTTCCGAAAACAAAATTCCACTTTTGCTTTGTGTGCCCGAGGACAACCTCTCATCAATGTGGTTCGAAACAGAACCCGATTCTTGTGTTAAGCTTGTAGCTACCGAAAAAGGAACCGATTATTTCGATGCCATCCATTTATCGAACATTGCATGCGAAATGGATTTGTTTTATCCCGAGGGGGGTGCAAAAAATGTTGCACGCCGCGATGGAATGGGGTTGACCGTTGTGTCGGCAGTTACGACAATTGGGCGAATCCCCGATTATTATTTTCAGGCAGTAGGCAGCGGGACTGGTGCAATTGCCGCGTGGGAAGCAAACTTACGTTTTCTTGAAGACGGCCGTTTTGGCAACAATAAAATGAAACTCATGGTTTCGCAAAACGAACCTTTTGTGCCCATAAAAGATGCCTGGGAGGCCAGATCACGTGATATGCTGCCTTTTGATGACAACGATGCACGCAAACAAGTTGAAACTGTAAATGCAAAAGTGCTGACCAACCGTCGCCCACCATATTCGTTAAAAGGAGGCCTATTTGATGCTTTAAGTGACACCAATGGTGAAGTGCTGTCGGCAACCAACGAGGATGCTGAAAATGCAGCGCAGTTATTTCTTGAAACCGAAGGTAATGATGTTACACCTGCAGCCGCGATAGCCGTTGCTACATTGATAGATGTGGTGAAAACGGGCAAGGTAGATAAAAAGGCAACGGTTATGCTCAATATTACCGGTGGGGGAACCGAAAAGTTTAAACAGGAACATGAATTGTCTGGCTGATCGGGGAGCGCAAAACGCGCA
>JAGYOI010000199.1 GCA_018399395.1 Prolixibacteraceae bacterium | reverse complement strand
CAATCTCTATCAATCTTTTTCAATCCCCATCAACCTTTCTAAACAACTGCAAAAACTCTTTTTTCTCTTTTATTATAATAATCGACAAAAATATGATATTAATCACAATAGCCAGCCAAAAATATGGATTTGTTTCCGTTCTTACCGTCCAGTATATTCCAAATAATACAATAGCAACAATTAAATAAAAGAAGAAGTTTTTAACATCGTACTTTATGGGGTAAAATTTTTGACCAAGAAAATACGAAACCACTGTCATTGAAAGAAAACAAGCCAATATAGCCCAGGCCGAAGCATAATACCCGATTACCGGGATAAACAAAACATTAATCAAAATGGTTATTACCGATCCCATTATTCCCATGTAAGCCCCATACCGGGTTTTGTCGGTTAGTTTATACCACATCGACAACGTAAAATATATACCCATAAAGAAATTGGCCATCAGAACAATGGGCACAATGGTAATTCCTTCACGATATTGGACAGAAATAATATGTTTAAACAAATCGATAAATGTTGATAAGCCCAGAAATATTATCAAACCAAAAATGGCAAAATATTTCATCACGATTACATACATCGATTTATCGTTTTCATCGTTTTTCTGGCTAAAAAAGAAGGGTTCAAAAGCATACCTGAAAGCCTGGATAAACATATTCAATACAACAGCCATTTTAAATGATGCTGCATAAATCCCGAGTTGTTTTAAAGGATCGGCTTCTTCAGGGAGTAAATGGGGCAAAAGTATTTTATCTATGTTCTGGTTTATCATGCCGGCAATACCCACAATAAGAATGGGAAACGAATAAGAAACCATCTTTTTCAACAATGCTGCATCAAAAATAAGTCCCATTTTCATGTGCGGGATAAGCATAACGAAAGTTATCAAAGTGGCAATCATATTGGCCAGGAAAACATAGCCAACCCCGAAAGCAGGATCGTACAATTCGCTGATTATTCCACGTGGAAACTGTTCGGCCAGCCAGGGGAGCGCAACCAAAAACAAAAGGTTAAAACCAATGTTGATACCAATGTTAATAAACTTAATTACAGCAAATTTAACAGGTTTATGCTCAAGGCGTAAACGCGCAAAAGGCAAAGTTGAAAGCACATCAAAAGCAATGGTTATCCCCATTATTTTAATATAGGTTTCATAACCCTTTAAACTTATGGCCGATGCTATATCGGTGCTGAAACCGAGCACCACGATTAGAAAGAGAAAACTAGTAAAGCAAAGCGAGAAAAACGATGTTGAAAAAACCTTTTTGGTATCTTTTTCGCGTGATGCAAAACGGAAATATCCGGTTTCCATCCCGTAGGTCAGTATCACAAACAAGAAAGCAACATAAGCATAAATGGTTGAAATGATACCCAGGTTTTGTTGCTCCAGAAAAATGTACGTCCAAAAGGGGTTAAGCCACCAATTCAGAAAACGCCCGATAATACTTGGCATACCGTAAATTGCTGTTTCTCCGGTTATTTTTTTCAGTGCCTTCAAAATTTGACAATTAGTTTTTTAATTTTGCTTTTCAATTATAAAATCAATCGTACTAACGGATTATTGATATGAAGTATTTACCGCTTTTGTTCCTCATTATTATTGGAATTGCCGGATGCAGTTCTAAATCAAATTCAAACCGCAAACCGGTTACAAATATACAGATTACACCGTCAAACAACATAATATCCCACGGAAATGATTTCACGGTAAATATTTCGTCGCGTGTAACCAAACCCAAAATAAAAGAAATTAAACTATTTATTGGCAATACGCTGGTTGAAACTTCAAATAAGGCTGAATTTTCTGTAAAAATCAATTCATCCGATTTTCTGCCCGGAAAACTGACACTTAAAACCATTGCCACCAACGAAAAAGATAAAAGCGGTACCAACTATGTTTATATCACGGTGGTGTCGGATATTGAACCCCAACAGCTTACATACAAAATTGAAGGCCGTTTGCCGCACAACACATCGTATTATACCCAGGGACTGGAATTTTATGACGATAAACTATACGAAGGGACGGGGAATCACGGCGAATCGGCCATTTATATTTATAACCCTGAAACTCAAAAACATTTCAACACCTTTGAACTTGATGACCAATATTTTGGCGAAGGTATAACCATTTTAAACGGTCGCTTGTATCAACTTACCTATAAAGCCCGCAAAGGTTTTGTTTATGATGCCCTTACCCTTGAAAAAATTGATGAGTTTGGTTTTTCTTCAAAAGAAGGATGGGGCTTAACAAACGATGGTACACATTTGATAATGAGTAATGGAAGTTCAAACCTGATTTTCATAAACCCGGATACCTATAAAGTTGAAAAAACACTGCAGGTAACCTTTCCAAAAGGATTTGTGAAAAACCTAAACGAGTTGGAATATGTAGATGGAGTTATTTATGCCAACGTGTGGACCACACAAACCATTGCCAAAATAGATGCATCAAACGGAAAAGTGCTTGCCTTTATCGATATGAGCGGCTTATTGCCCGTTACCAATAACAGCCGTGTTGATGTGCTAAACGGTATTGCCTACCACAAAAACGAAGATTTATTTTATGTTACCGGTAAATGGTGGCCGTATATGTTTAAAGTACGGTTTCATTGAGATATGAGACATGAGATATAAGACTTAGATCTAAAGGAAAACAACATGATCATATTGAATTTTAGGCTGAAATTTATAGGTTTAGTTGTAAAATTAGGCTTAATTTTATAACTTTACTTAAAATATTTGGCTTAATTTTACAAGTTATCAAAAAAATGTATCAAAGAGATATTATAAAAATTATTAATAAATGGCTGGCAAGCCCGGAGATTATCATTTTGATTGGAGCCAGACAAGTAGGTAAATCAACTTTAATTGAAATGCTCGCGAAAAGCGGCAATAAAATCAATATACTGAATTGTGAAAACCCAATCGTTGCTGATATTTTAAAAAGCAAAAATATCAATGACATACTTTCTTTATTTGGAGAACAAAACGATATTGTAGCGCTCGACGAAGCACAAGATATTCCTGAAATTGGAAAGATACTGAAACTTCTTTACGACGATAAAAGAGTAAAACATAAAATTATTGCCACCGGTTCAAGTAGCTTTGAGTTATCGAACAAAACCGGTGAACCTTTAACAGGCCGTAACCTTAAATTTAAACTTTATCCTCTATCTATCAGCGAAATAAGCTATAATTTGCAATGGCTTGAAATGCTCGAATCACTTTCATCGTTACTGATTTATGGAACCTACCCCGGCATTATTGATTTGCCGGCTGACAAGAAAAAGAAAAAATTGCTCACACTTTCGGGCGATTACCTTTTTAAAGACATTTATAAATTCGAACAAGTACGAAATCCGGAAGTACTCAGAAAGCTTTTAAAAGCCCTTGCACTGCAAATTGGCAACCTTGTATCGATAAATGAACTGGCAAGCTTATGCAGCACTTCAACCATTACCGTTGAACGTTATCTCGACCTGCTAGAAAAAAGTTTTGTGATATTCAAACTGGGTTCATTTAGTAAAAACCTGCGCAATGAATTGAAAAAAAGCCGGAAGTATTACTTCTTCGATTTGGGGATCAGAAACGCGCTGTTAAACAATTTTATACCCCTCGAAGAACGAACAGATATTGGTGGTATGTGGGAAAACTTTTGTATTGCCGAATACATGAAAACAATTGAATATGCCGAAAGAAACGCTAACCTGTATTTTTGGCGTACTTACGACGGTGCTGAAATTGATTTAATTGAAGAATACGAAGGAAAATTATATGCATTCGAATTCAAATGGAACGAAAAAAAGAAAGCGACGTTGCCAAAAAGTTTTTCCGAAAAATATGGTGTAGAGGCTTTTGTAACCATCAACCGCCGAAATTTTAATATGCTGATGAAATGATGTTATACTATCTGAAATAAAAAACCCAGGGCAAACCCGGGTTTATTCTTATATTTTTAAGTGCAGAAACTAATGCAAGTACGAATAGCAGTGCACTGTTTTACAAAGTTACAATTTTTTTGATCAAAAACAAGAGGATAAATCTCAGGTAAGGTTATTTTATGAAGAGTAGTTTA
>JAGYOI010000198.1 GCA_018399395.1 Prolixibacteraceae bacterium | reverse complement strand
CAAATAAAATCAAAGAGATAACCCCCTGTTCACTCTGTGTGAACTCTGTGATCTCTGAGGTTTAAGAAAAATAATAGAATACCATGAAAACCAAAAAATTACTGATATTGCTGGCATTGTTGCCATTTGTCCGGGTAAAATCAGCTAACGCTCAACAATTGCTAACACTTGAACGCACTCTCCAAATTGCTTACCAAAACAGTCCGGCAATTGAACAGTCGAAACTAAACCTGGTGCGCAGTCGCGAATCGCTCAACGCGCAAAGAGCCGGACTGAAATCAAGATTTTCGCTTAATGTGAACCCTTTCTCGTACAGCAACCAACGCGAATATTCACAGGATTTTCAGGAATGGCGCACCTATGAAAACATGAGTTCCGGTGGTACATTCAGTGTTTCTCAACCCATAAAAGCAACCGACGGAACCCTGAGTCTGGTCAATAGCTTCGGGTTTCAAAGTAGTTCGCTCAACGAGAATGATGCCATCAATTCTTTCAGCAACAACTTGCAACTTCGCTTCGACCAGCCGATTTTCACCTACAACCGCACAAAAATGAACTTGCGCGAATTGGAGCTTGACCTTGAAAATTCGTTGTTAAGCTATGCCATGCAGAAGCTAAGTATTGAACGTCAGGTTACACAATATTTTTATCAGGTTTACCAACGCCATCAAAATCTGATGATTAGTCGTGAAGAACTTGCCAATCAGGAAAAAACTTTCGAAATAACCAAAAATAAGGTTGAGGCCGGATTAACTGCACAAGAAGAATTGTGGCAGGCCGAACTAAACCTCGAAAATGCCCGTTCGTCGGTTCTTAATGCCGAGGTTTCGCTCGAAAATGCTAAAGACCAGCTAAAGCAAACCATCGGTCTGCCGCTGGAAGACAGCATCGATATTGTTGCTAATGTTGATGTAACCCCTGTTGATGTTGAGCTTAACGATGCAATCGATTATGCTTTGAAGCAACGCATGGAGCTGCGCCAACGCGAAATAGACATCGAAAATGCACAGTTCAGCTTAATTCAAACAAATGCAACGAACGAGTTTAAAGGAAATGTTTCGCTGTCTGTGGGGTTATTTGGCGATAATGAACAGATAGGCAGCTTGTACGATTCACCTACCGATAACCAACAGGTTGAATTGTCGTTTGAAATCCCGCTTTGGGATTGGGGACAAAAAGAAGCCAGAATGCGGGCAGCCGAGGCTTCGCTTGAAATGCAAGAGCTGAATTTCGATAACGAAAAAGTATCGATAAAACTTAGTCTCCGCGAAATCTACAGAAACCTCCGAAACCTGGTAACACAAATCAATATTGCAGAAAAAAGTGTTGAAAATGCACGCCTGACATATGAATTGAATGTCGAAAAATATGAAAACGGCGACCTTACCGGAATGGATTTGAGTTTGTACCAGAATCAGCTGTCGAGCCAGAAAAACGAATTGACCAACGCGTTAATAAATTACAAGCTTGAATTGCTGAACCTGAAAATTCAAACCTTGTGGGATTTTGAACAGCGTGAGTCGATAGTACCTCCGGTTTACTCACCTGAATTTATGGATTCAGAACTCAACTAAGTAAGAAGAAATATTGATAACTACAAAAAAAATCAAATACGATGAAATTTAAACTACTCGTAATCAGCATCGCAGTCATAACGGTTTTAGCCGGTTGCCAAAACCAGCAAGGCACACAGGGTGCCGATGTAAGCGTTCCGGTAAGGGTGTCCGACGTGGTAAAAAAATCTATTTATAACACGTTAACGGTAAACGGGACAGTGAAGCCCGAAGGTACTATTGAACTTTCGACAGAAGCCGAGGGTAAATACAAGCTTTCTATAAATCCCCGCACAGGTAAAACTTTTAAAATGGGCGATCGCGTCAAAAAAGGTGAAACCATTGTTAAGCTTGAGAATGAAGAATACGAACTGAGTGTACGGCTCGAATCCTCTAAACTCGAACTTGATAATGCCCGGCAGGAATACGAAAAACAACAATCGTTATACGATAAAGGTGGCGTAACCTTGCGCGAGCTGCAAACTTCAGAACTTAGCTACATCAACGCGAAGCTCGATTACGAAAATGCACAGATCCAAATTGAAAAATTAAAGGTAACAGCCCCTTTCAACGGGGTAGTTGTTGATTTACCGTACTTTACCCCCGGCGTAAAAGTTCCATCGGGTACGATGGTGGCTAAGGTGATGGACTACAGTTCGCTGATTATGGAAGCCAGTTTTCCCGAGAAATTCATTTCAACAATTAAAACCGGACAGGAGGCTTTTGTAACCAACTATAACCTGAAAGATGACACCTTACATGCTGAAATAACCGAGCTCTCGCCGGCCATTAACGAAACCACCCGTACATTTAAAGGCATACTGGAAATTGACAATCCCGAATTGAAAATGCGGCCTGGTATGTTTGTTAAAGCCGAAGTAATTGTTGAGCGGCGTGATAGTTCTATTGTAATCGACCGCGACCTGATTCAACGTAAACGCCGGGGGCATGTGGTATATGTAATTGAGCGCAATACAGCTGTTGAAAAGCCTGTTAACACCGGTATCGAAACCGATGATGAGGTGGAAATACTAAGCGGCCTGAAAGTGGGCGAAAAAATTGTTACCGAAGGTTACGAAATGCTTTCGAACCGTACCAAAGTTAAAGTTCAACGATAATTGTTATGAGGAAGATAACGCAATTTTCGGTTAACTACCCCGTAACGGTGCTGATGATAGTGCTGGCTGTTATTTTGATGGGCTACATATCTCTTACTAAACTGGGTGTTGACCTGTTTCCGGAATTAAATAACCCGCGTTTGTATATCGAAATGGAAGCCGGTAACCAGCCGCCCGACGAAATCGAGAACATGTACGTGCGCAACATCGAATCGCAGGCCATACGCCAAAGCGATGTGGTAAACGTAACTTCGGTTACCAGTGTGGGTGCGGCAACCATTACGGTTGAGTACGCGTGGGGGAAAGATATGGACGAAGCTTTTCTCGACCTGCAAAAAGCCATGTCGGGATATGCGCGGGGAAGCAATATCGATGCCATCGACATAAGCCAGTACGATCCCAATTCGTCGCCTGTAATGGTGGTGGCACTCGAAAACGAAAACCTGTTAAACCTCGACGAAGTAAGGAAAGTAGCCGAAAACTACATCCGCAACGAGCTAATCAGGCTCGAAGGGGTGGCCGATGTGCAACTTGCCGGCGAAGAAGTGGCCGAAGTAATTGTTGAAACCAATCCATACCTGCTCGAAGCTTATGGGATATCGGCCTCGGAGCTGAGCCAGAAAATACAAAGCTACAACCGGAATGTTTCGGGGGGTACCATCGAAGAAAACGGTGTGAACTACAGTGTAAAAGGGGTAAGCATGATAAATACCGCTTCCGACCTCGAACGTATTATTGTAGGTACCCGTGCCGCTGATGCTGCTGAAACTACCACACAGTCAGGCGCTGGCTCTGAAGAAGGGTCAGATATACCCGTTTACCTGGCCGATGTAGCCAATGTCAGGATTCAAAATAAAGAACCTGAAACGATAGTGAAATTCAACGACAAACAATGTGTTGGTTTGTCGGTTTACAAAGAACCACGTTACAATACAGTAAAAGTGGTTGATGCGCTGAACGAAGAGCTGGAAACCATACAAAAAGCGTTGCCCGGTTATAGTTTCACAGTGGTGAAAAATCAGGGAAGTTTTATCAGCGGCGCTATTAACGAAGTTCAGCAATCGGCATTGTTTGGAATATTGCTGGCGGTAGCTGTGCTTTTTGTATTCCTGCGGCGCATAAACATTACGCTGGTTATCAGTATTGCCATACCGATATCAATTATTGCCACTTTTGTTTTAATGTACTTCAGGGGGCTTACGCTGAATGTTATGACCCTTGGTGGCCTTGCGTTGGGGGCCGGAATGCTTGTGGATAATGCCATTATTGTAATGGAAAATATTTACAAGCATATTGAACGGGGCAAAAATGTATTCAAAGCTGCCGTTGATGGTGCTGCCGAAGTGGGCGGTGCTATTACTGCTTCAACGCTTACAACCATTGTGGTGTTTCTTCCCATTGTGTATATGCAGGGCGCA
>JAGYOI010000197.1 GCA_018399395.1 Prolixibacteraceae bacterium | reverse complement strand
AAAGGAGTTTTTCAGCACAATTGATGAAACCCAGGTTGAAAACCTTAAACAGAAGAATGATCTTATTGAGGAAATAAAAGCATTTAAACCAACGAATGACGAAGAAGCCGATTTCGAAAAAATTCGCGAATTCCAGCAACGTTGGTCTGAAATTGGTTTTGTGCCTATTGAGAATAAAAACGAGGTGCAAAAACGTTTCCGCGAAGCTGTAAACGAGCAATTTGATAAACTGAGGGTTGATGACCAGGAGAAAAATTTGCTAAGATTTAAAAGTAAAGTTTCTGATTGGAAAACATCAAATCGCAGTCAGGGTAAGGTTTATGCCGAAAGGGATAAGCATGTTAACAAAATGAAGCACCTTGAAAATGACCTGATCACATTGAAAAATAATATTGGGTTTTTCTCTAATTCTAAAAATGCCGAGGGCCTTATAAAAGATGTGAAACGTAAGATAGAAAATGCTGAAGAGCAAATTGAATATTTGAAAGAAAAAATCAGGATCATCGATCAGGTTGATGATGAAGTGGATGAATAACATAGAATTGGGTGCTCATTAAAGGCACCCTTTTTAATGTTCCTGAAAAATCAGGTGTTTGTTTCTTAATACTATAATAAATTTGACATTTGTTTGAATGTAGTTTTTACTATCATTCAATTTATCTTTATCTTTGCACTTTCTTTTTATAAACCTTTAAATTTGAGTAGTTTGTCAACGAAGTATATTTTTGTAACAGGTGGTGTAACTTCTTCGTTAGGGAAGGGGATTTTAATTGCTTCGCTGGCTAAGCTTTTGCAGGCCAGGGGTTATGCTGTTACAATTCAAAAGTTGGATCCATATATAAATGTTGATCCGGGAACACTTAACCCCTACGAACATGGCGAGTGTTATGTTACCAACGACGGTGCAGAAACTGATTTGGACCTTGGGCATTACGAGCGTTTTTTGAATAAACCAACATCGCAAGCAAATAATGTAACAACAGGCAGGGCATACCAGTCGGTAATTAACAAAGAACGACGTGGCGATTACCTGGGGAAAACCGTGCAGATAATCCCTCACATTACCGATGAAATTAAAAGAAACATCAAGCTTCTGGGACGCAGAGGGAAATACGATTTTGTATTAACTGAGATTGGCGGAACTGTTGGCGACATTGAATCGTTGCCATATATTGAGGCTGTTCGTCAGTTAAAGTGGGAGCTCGGGAAGTCGGCAATGGTAATTCACCTCACCCTGGTCCCGTTTTTAAGTGCTTCGGGCGAATTAAAAACCAAACCCACGCAGCATTCGGTAAAAGCATTGCTCGAAAATGGTGTTCAGCCCGATGTTCTTGTTCTTCGTACAGAGCATGAACTGGGAGAAGGTATTCGCAAAAAAGTTGCATTGTTTTGTAATGTTGATGAGAATTCGGTTGTCCAATCAATTGATGTTCCTACAATTTATGAAGTTCCCCTCAAAATGAAAGCGGAAAAGCTTGATTTAACGGTACTCCATAAATTTGGTATGTCAACCGGAAAAGAACCGGAACTTGAAGCCTGGAAATCTTTTTTGAAGAAACATAAAAACCCAAAAAGTGAAGTAAATATTGCACTTGTTGGAAAATATGTAGAATTGCCCGATGCTTATAAATCAATATCCGAAGCATTTGTTCATGCCGGAGCGGTTAACGAATGCAAAGTGAATTTACAATATGTGCATTCTGAAGAGATTAAGTCGGGAAATGTAGAAAAGATACTTAAAGGTTACGATGGTATTTTGGTTGCTCCCGGGTTTGGACATCGTGGAATAAAAGGCAAAATTGAAGCTGCACATTATGCACGTGAAAACGATATCCCGTTTTTAGGGATTTGCCTGGGGATGCAAATAGCCGTTATTGAGTTTGCCCGTAATGTGTTGAAATTTGAAGAGGCCGACTCTACTGAAATGAACGAAGTAACCAAATATCCCGTAATTGACCTGATGGAGGAGCAAAAAGGGATTACCAATATGGGTGGTACTATGCGCCTGGGAGCTTTTGCATGCAATATTAAAAAAGGAAGTAAGTTGTACGATGCGTATAAAAAAGCACAAATATCGGAGCGCCACAGGCACCGTTACGAGTTTAATGATAAATATAAAAAACAATTTGAGGATAAGGGCATGAAAGCAGTGGGTGTTAACCCTGATACTAATCTGGTAGAGGCCATCGAAGTTGAAGGCCATAAATGGTTTGTAGGGGTGCAATATCATCCTGAATACAATAGTACTGTGCTAAAACCAAGCCCGTTGTTCACCGGGTTTGTTAAAGCTTGCTTAACCAAATAATACATTAACATCGAGATAAATGGATAGAAATACAACAATAGGACTTGTGCTGATTTTTGCTGTTTTGATAGGTTTCAGCTATCTGAACAGGCCATCGCAGGAAGAGATTGAGGCAGCTAAACAGCGCCGTGATTCAATTGAGCATGTTCAACAACAGCTTGAACAAGAGTTGGCTAAACAGGAAGAAAGGAAAGAAGAACAACAGCAGAACGTTGAAAAAACGGTTACTGAACAGGACGCTAAGAATGTTGATGAAGATATGAAAACGCTTTATGGCGATTTTAGCGTGTCGGCACAAGGTGAAGAAGAGTATATAACGCTTGAAAACAATCTTCTGCGTGTACAGGTTTCAACCAAAGGAGGCAGGGTTTACTCGGTTGAACTGAAAAACTATAGACGTCATGATTCTACCGATTTAATGTTAATTGAGCCGGATAAATCAACACATAATTTATCGTTCTTTGCTCAAAACCGCAGCATTAAAACTGACGATTTGTTTTTTGAGCCGCAGGTTAATGAAAACCATGTAAGTGTAGATGGTCCTGAAGTGCCCATAGGCCGTGAAGGACGTATAAAGTTTAATGAAGAAAATCCGGGCGAAAGCAATGAGTTGGTTATGCGCTTAAATGCAGGCCAGGGGCGTTATATCGACTATGTTTACACGATAAAGCATAACTCGTATGTGGTTGACTACGATATTCGTATGAATGGTATGGATGAAATCATCAATACCAACACGGGGTATTTGAACTTTAATTTCAATTATGATGTACCAAGGCAGGAGCGTCCGTCAAAGTTTGGTGAAGACCGGTACACCACCATGTATTATAAGTTTAAAGATGCAGAACTTGATGATTTAAGCCAAAATAAAGATGACCAGGAGTCACTTAATACTCCTATTAAATGGATTGGTTATAAGCAACTTTTCTTCTCAACAGTAATCATGGCCGATGAAGCCTTTGATAATGCTGAAATATCGTCGGATAGATATGAAGAAGATGATTCAGATTATCTGGCATATTTTTCATCAGATATTGGCCTGGCCTTCGACTCACGTGAGGAAAGGGATTACGGAATGTCGTTTTATTTCGGCCCCAACCACTATCAAACACTAAAAGAGCATGGCTACGACCTTGAAAAACTTATTAACCTTGGTTGGCCGGTTGTGCGTGAAGTTAACAAGTTTATCATTATTCCTACATTTAACTTTTTACGCCGCTATATCGATAATTTTGGTGTTATTATACTCATCCTAACGGTGATGATACGGTTGATTGTATTTCCTTTTACTTACAAATCATACGTATCTCAGGCTAAGATGAAGGCTTTAAAACCCGAAATTGATGAGATCAGCAAGAAGTACCCGAAAGATAAGGCAATGGAGAAGCAACAAGCTACCATGGCCTTGTACAAAAAAGTAGGAGTAAGCCCAATGGGAGGGTGTTTGCCAATGTTGTTCCAGTTCCCCGTGCTTATTGCAATGTTTTATTTCTTCCCGGGGTCAATTGAGCTGCGGCAGGAAAGCTTTTTGTGGGCTACCGACTTGTCAACTTACGACACTTTTATAAACCTGCCATTTACGGTTCCATTTGGATATGGTGACCATGTTAGCTTGTTTACTTTGTTAATGGCTGTAACCACTTTGGTGCAAACCCGTCTTCAGGGACAAACACAGGATACCAGTGCAATGCCGGGTATGAAATATATGATGTATTTTATGCCGATATTCTTATTGTTTATACTTAACTCATATGCATCAGGATTGAGTTATTATTATTTCCTTGCTAACTTATTTACAATTG
>JAGYOI010000196.1 GCA_018399395.1 Prolixibacteraceae bacterium | reverse complement strand
TTCAAAAGATAAACGAAACCATTACACCCGCCGTACCGCACAAAAATTCCGTTATTACCGATCATTGCAATGAGCTCACATTGCAGTTTAGATTTGGTTACACCCTGTACTTCAGGGCCTATAACGATGGTGTTGCCTATCGTTTTTCAGAATCATCGGGCAAGGCCTACCAGGTAGTAAACGAGCAAATGGACGTGCACTTCCCGGCTGGTTCGGGTTCTTTTTTCCCACAGGAAGAGTCGATGTATTCGCATAACGAGCGTTTTTATCCGTATAAAAAACTGGCTGATATTTCGGAAGCTGACTTTTGCAGCCTGCCTGTTATGTTTGACATTCCAAACACGGCCAAAGTGCTTTTTACCGAAACAGCACTGCATAATTATCCCGGCATGTTCCTGAAAGGGAAAGGTGAAACTGGCATGCAAACCCAATTCCCGAAATTTGTTCTTGAGGCCGTACCCAACAAAGATGATTCGCCCGACAGGAACCAACTTATAACCCAAAAAGCCGATTATATTGCACAGGTTAACGGTGCCCGCAACTTCCCATGGCGGGTGTTTATCATTAGCAACGATGACCGCACCTTTGTTGAGAGTAACCTTACCTACCAGCTGTCGGAGCCAACAGTAATCGAAAATACCGGCTGGATAAAGCCCGGTAAAGTGGCATGGGACTGGTACAATGCCAATAATATTTACGGGGTTGATTTTAAAGCCGGACTAAACACCGAAACATACAAGTACTACATCGATTTTGCATCAGAAAACAACATTGAGTATGTAATTCTGGACGAAGGCTGGACCAAATCGACCACCGAAATCCTGGAAAACAACCCCGATATTGATGTCCGTCAACTTATTGATTATGGTAAAAGAAAAAACGTAGATATTATACTATGGGTGCTCTGGAAACCCCTGGACGAAAACATGACAGAAATACTCGAAACCTACAAAAAATGGGGTGCCAAGGGTATAAAAGTCGATTTTATGCAACGCAACGACCAGTATATGGTTGAATCGTACGAGGCTATTGCCCGCGAATGTGCCCGGCTTGAACTACTGGTTAATTTTCATGGGGCATTTAAACCCTCGGGACTGCGCCGTAAATATCCCAACGTGGTGAATTACGAGGGTGTAAAAGGAAACGAAAACAACAAATGGAGCGACGAGATAACCCCGGAGCACAATGTAACCATCCCATTTACCCGAATGGCTGCCGGACCTATGGACTATACACCCGGGGCCATGTTAAATGCCGACTCGATAAACCACAAAATAAGTTTTACACGCCCAATGAGTTTAGGAACGCGCTGCCATGAGCTGGCCATGTACGTGGTTTACGAAGCCCCGATGCAAATGATGTGCGAATCGCCCTCAACCTATAAAAAAGAACAGGAAACAGTAGATTTTATTACACGAATACCCACTGTTTGGGACGAAACCCGGGTGCTCCATGGTGTTGTAGCCGATTATATTGTGGTAGCCCGCCGTAAAGGCAATGCCTGGTACATAGGCGCCATGACCGACTGGACAGCCCGTGAGCTTAGCATTGACCTGTCGTTTTTGGATGAAGGGAAATACACCATGACCGTGATGAAAGACGGTGTTAATGCCGACCGCTTTGCCCAGGACTACAAAAAAGAGCAACTCGAGGTAAAAAGCACCGATACAATACCGGTAAAAATGTTTAGCGGCGGGGGTTGGATTGCTATACTTGAGAAATAGTATGACATCAGAATTAACCTTGTTTATTTTGGCGGTTTTATAATTACTTGATTAATAAAAGTATATTTTACTCTTGTTTTTGTAAAATTAATAACGGCAACAAAACTAAATAGTTCAGCTTATTTAACGCACCTAATTTTAAACTTCTACAGAATATGAAAAAAATAATGGCATGCATTTTCTTATCAGGAATGCTTCTAACTATTTTCGCTCAAACAACGGATATTGAAAATGCCGAAATTATTGGCATTAATAAAGAACCAGCCCGTGCCTGGTTTATTCCTTTTGATAATGAAAAAAACGCCCTTTTGGGCAATGAAACAACATCGGCACAATACCTTTTGCTAAACGCCAACTGGAAATTTTCGTGGACCGAAAATCCCGATCAAAAACCACCGGGTTTTTATATGCCCGGTTTCGATGATGCTGAGTGGGTTGAAATACCAGTACCCGGCAACTGGCAAATGTATGGTTATGGGTACCCACAATACACCAATGTTCGCTACCCGTTCCCCATTGATGAATCGAAACAAATTGCCTGGGATAACTACAATGCCCCCGATAGCATATACTCAACCCTTGCCCCGGTACCCGATGACTTTAACCCGGTAGGTTCGTACAGGTACAAATTTAAAGTTCCTGGGAAATGGACAAACCGGGAAATATTTATTCATTTTGGTGCCGTAAAGTCGGCCTTTTATTTATGGATAAACGGGCAGATGGTTGGTTACAGCCAGGGCAGCAAACTGCCCGCCGAGTTTAACATTACCCCCTACCTGCAAAAAGGGGAAAACACCCTGGCAGCCGAAGTTTATCGTTATAGTGATGGCAGTTACCTCGAAGATCAGGACTTTTGGAGGATGTCGGGCATTGAGCGCGACGTATATTTACTTGGCATGCCCAAAACAACCATCAACGACTTTTTTGTGCGCCCACAGCTTGATGCAACCTATCAAAACGGGCTGTTTAAAGCTGATGTAATGGCTTGCAACTATAGTGAAAAAAGCAGCCCCTGTCAGGTGCAAATCAAACTTTATAATGATAAGGGGAACATTGTTTTCGAAGAAAAACAGGCCTTGAATTTAACCGCATCCGGAAAAGATACCGCCCGGTTTGCAAGCACTATTAAAAACGTGAAAAAATGGTCGGCCGAACAGCCCAACCTTTATACCATGACCATTACGCTTATACAGGATAGTAAGGAAATACAATCGCTGAAACATGATATTGGCTTTAGAACAGTAGAAATAACGAACGGGCAATTTTTGGTGAATGGCAAAGCCATCTATTTTAAAGGGGTAAACCGCCATGAGCACCACCCTGTTAAAGGGCACGTGGTAAGCCACGATGATATGCTGGCCGAAATTACCCTGATGAAGCAGTTTAATATTAATGCAGTGCGCACGGCGCACTACCCAAACGACCCTTACTGGTATATGCTTTGCGACAAATATGGCTTATATGTTATTGATGAAGCCAACGTTGAAGCCCATGGCCATGGGTTTGCTCCATATAACGGGCTGGGCAACGACCCCCGCTTTAAAAAAGCCATTGTTGACCGAATACAACGAATGGTACAACGTGATAAAAACCATGCTTCTGTTGTAATTTGGTCGCTCGGCAACGAAACCGGGCCAGGGCAAAACCACGTTGAAGCCTATAATTGGATAAAAAAGAACGACTACCGCCCCGTGCATTTTGAATCGAACCATGAACGTAAAGAGATCAAAGCGGCCGATTTTGTATCGAAAATGTATTGGCAAATACATGATATTGAAAAACATTACCTGGGCAAATACCCCGAAATGCCATTTTTTTGGTGTGAGTATTCACACGCCATGGGAAACAGTACAGGTAATTTTAAGGAGCTGTGGGATTTTACCTACAAGCACGATCAACTCCAGGGTGGTTTTATATGGGACTGGCGCGACCAGGGACTGGCTTTGGAAACCCCCGACGGACAGGTTTATTACGGCTATGGCGGCGATTTTGAGCCCGAGGGTGTTTACAACAACAATAGCTTTTGCGCCAACGGCCTTACCGGTTCCGACCTTACCCCACACCCCGGATTGTGGGAGGTAAAAAAGGTTCATCAAAACATTTGGTTTACAACAGACAACGCTGCATCAGGAGCCTTTGAAATTGAAAACCGCTTTTTCTTTACCGATACAAAAAATTATCAAATTTCATGGTCTATTATTGAAGATGGCATTAAAATAGATTCGGGAACTTTAAATAATATTAAACTTGCCCCTCAAAGCAAAACCACGGTCAATATTGATGCCATAAAAGCACTAAAGCCCAATCCAGAAAAAGAGTATCACATTAATTTTTATTGCACTCAAAAAGCTGACGCCAATCTTATTCCCAAAAACCACGTTGTTGC
>JAGYOI010000195.1 GCA_018399395.1 Prolixibacteraceae bacterium | reverse complement strand
ATGGAATAGCCTTCATAATTGAATCATTGGTGGATGCATTTCAGAGTATGCTACTGGCTCCCTGGCCATGGGTGATTATAATCATCATGGCCGCAATTGCTTACATTGTTAATGGAGGCGGCTATAAAGGTGTATTCACTAAAAAAGGGTTTAAAAAAGGATGGGGAATGGCTGTTTTTACCATTCTTGGCTTGTTCCTGCTTTTATGGATGAATTACTGGGAAGAGACTATGGAAACGCTTGCCCTGGTGATTGCATCTGCGATTATTGCACTTCTTATAGGTATTCCGCTGGGGATATGGGCCTCACGCAGTACTAAAGTGGATAAGATTATTCGCCCCATTCTTGACTTCATGCAAACCATGCCGGCATTTGTTTACCTTATTCCGGCCATTTTGTTTTTCTCGGTTGGAAATGTTCCCGGCGTTGTAGCAACTGTTGTGTTTTCATTGCCTCCGGGCGTACGACTAACCAATCTTGGTATTCGTGGTGTTCAGCCAGATGTAGTGGAAGCAGCAAAAGCTTTTGGAAGTACCAAGCGACAACTGTTGTTTAAGGTGCAGGTTCCGTTGGCCATGCCCACTATCCTGGCAGGTGTTAACCAGGTGATCATGCTGGCCCTGTCAATGGTGGTTATTGCCTCTATGGTAGGTGCAGCAGGACTTGGTGAACGAGTGTACTCAGGAATCCTTCAGGCTAAAGTTGGCCTCGGTTTTGAAGCTGGTCTCGGAATTGTTATTCTGGCCATTATTCTTGACCGTACAACGCAGGCACTTGGTGGCCTGGGGAAAAAATAATCAGATTAACTTGCAATAAATTTGTCATTTACAAATTTTTAAGTGAATTTTATTCAATTAATATCAAAATCTAAAAAAATATGATTATGAAAATTACAATGAGAAAAATTTTGAATTTAACTTTAGCAGTTGCAATAATGGTGGCTGTAGCCTCATGTGGAGGTGGACAAAAAGAGGAGAAAAAGGAAGTGTTTATTCCATATCCAAATTGGTCCGAGGGAATTGCCATGACGCATTTGGCTAAGGCATATCTTGATCAAAAAGGATATGATGTTGATATTAAACCTATTGAACCTGGCCCAATTTATGCTTCACTGTCGAAAGGTGATGCCGATGTATTTCTGGATGCATGGTTGCCTCATACGCACGCTGAATACTGGGATCGTTTCGGTGACAAAATTGACCACATTGGAACTGCATTTCCAGGGGGTACAACTGGTTTGGTTGTTCCAAGCTCCAATCCTCTTAATTCTATTGAAGAACTTAATGAGCATGCCGATAAATTTGATAACGAGATTATAGGTATTGGTAGCGGAGCCGGTATTCATAAAAATACCCTTAAAGCCATTGAAGAATATGACCTGGACTTTAAGCAGGTAACTTCTTCAGGTACAGCGATGGTCGCCGCATTGGAAAAAGGCATTAATGATGAAGGTTGGGTTGTTGTAACCGGATGGAAACCTCATTTTAAGTGGGCGCGCTACGACATCAAATATCTGGAAGACCCCAAAGGTGTTTATCCAGCTGATGAAATGAGAATTCTTGCAAGAAAAGGATTTACTGAAGATTTCCCAACTCTTGCCAAGTTCTTTGATAATTTTAAGTTCGAAGAGGAAAAACTTTATGAGTTGATGGATGATGTTTCAAATGCCAATGACCCACTTGAAGGAGCCAAGAATTTTTACCAAAACAATAAAGCATTGGTTGATGGCTGGTATCCTAAAGAAAACTAAAAGCGAATACTGAGTTTGGTTGCAAATCAAACTCAATTATAATTTAAAAAGCCGTCTGTAACTTAAGTTGCAGACGGCTTTTTTAAATTTCGTTATCAACGAAAAGTAAAACAATAACCTAAAACAAGTAATTTATACGAAAAAGCTATAAATTTGTGTAACTTATAAAAGTATGTAATAATTCTCAAGAAATGAACAATAATAAAATTATAGAGCAGATAAAGTCAACAGTCAATAAAGTTGAGCCAAAGGCAACAGTAATTTTATTTGGTTCGCATGCTCGTGGCGATTACAATAAAAACTCAGATATTGATTTACTTGTTCTTGTTGACAAAGAAATAATAACAAGAACAGACCAAAAAAATATAAAATATCCTCTTTACGACATAGAAATTGAAACTGGAACTATTATTAGTCCTTTAATTTATTCAAAAAATGATTGGGAAAACATTCATAGAAAAACACCATTTTACGAAAATGTTAGTAATGAAGGCGTAGAATTATGAATAGAGAAGACCGCTCAGATCTTGTTAAATACAGGTTATCAAAAGCTAAAAACACTTTATCAGAAGTAGATATCCTCATGGAAAATAGGCTTTGGAATACAGCTGTCAACAGATTGTATTATGCTTGTTATTATGCAGTTATTGCTTTACTGATCTCTCATAAAATAAAAGCGACCACACATGCAGGTGTACGTCAAATGTTTGGACTTCATTTCATTAAAGTTAATATTATTGACAAGGAGTTAGGCAAATTTTTTTCTGAAATATACGATCTAAGGCAAACAGGGGATTATGATGATTATATCGATTTTTCCGAACAAGATGTAAGGGAACTCATACAACCTGCGACCAGTTTGATAAATCAGATAGAAACGATTCTAAAAAAAACTTTCTAATTTCTACTTTCACTTCCTTCTCAAAATTACCATTGTTGCCCCATAACCATATTCTTTAAACGAGGCGTCCTGAAAATTAAATTTTGCGTATTTTGATTTTAACTTTTTGGTGATCTCCTGTTTCAATACACCATTCCCCACCCCATGAATAAAAACAATTCGTTTTACATGATTTTTAATGGCTGTGTCCATTTCACTGTAAAACTTATCGAGCTGAATATCGAGAATCTCACGGTTCGACAGCCCATTGGAATTATCAATCAACTCTTCGATATGTAAATCTACCTCAACAATGTCAGGTAATTTATCTTTTTTCTGCTCCTCTTCTTTCGGACGGTTATCTTTATCCTTCTCATTTATAACCTTTTTGAAGTCTTTATCGGTCATTTTGTCCAATTCTTCCTTCAAAGGATTAGTTACCAAATCAAAAACCATGGCATTACCTTCAAAGAAATCATTTTCGGTGAAACTTTTTTCTTTATAAAACTTAACCGCGTTAACCGAAATCTCCTTGGTAAAAGGGCCAATCAGCTTTTTCGATTCTTTTTCGAAAGGAATAATCCTGAAATGGAAGCGGGGCAGGTTACTTAAATCTGACAAGCCCAGGCCGTCAATATAATTCTTTGTATTGGGTTCAAGCGTTGCTGCATCTATGGTTTGATATTTCTCACCATCAAAATGGGAATAATGATACAACAACGAAAAATTACTATCGTTAATAAAGTAAATTTCAATCTCCCCTCCTACCGGGTTGTGCTGGTCGGTTGGGTAAAAAGCCATATAAAATTTAGGTTCATCATTTCCCGGTATAATCTCGGGTTCATGTTCCGGCCCAGGCTCAACAACCGGGTCTTCTTTCTTCTCGGGCGAACGGCTGAACGTACGTGGTGTATTATCATAGGCAACAGTTTCCTCAACTTTCACCAGCTCGGTAATCATAACCGGAATTTCAAAACCGTCATCCCCTTCAACAATTGCAATATTTTTACTTTGAAAACCTACAATACGGCCTCCGCCAACGTCATTCAGAAATTTTATAGTATCACCTATATTTAACATGGTATAAATCGTTTTTAATGAGCTGGCAAAGTTAATTCAATTTTACAACTTAATATACCGGTTGACCGAGTTTCCCAAACCAAAAAACTGTCATTAATATTATACCCCCCCGATGAAACCATCAACTGCACATGTACGTTATAATTAACTTTCCCCGATATCGATTGAATCGTACACCACTACTTTTTCCCATAAATGACTGTTCTTATCAACAAATTCGAGATGTATTGGATGTTCCTGATATATATCCTGATCGGCTTGTGAATCAAAAATCACCAATAATGAATAGGTATACGAGTGGTCAACCACATCACGCTCTTCAGTTGAAGCAGGCACACCCAGATGACTGGCTTTAATCGCGGGCACTTTTACCAGTTCACGAATGGCTTTCTCAAACTGA
>JAGYOI010000194.1 GCA_018399395.1 Prolixibacteraceae bacterium | reverse complement strand
TTGAATGAAAAAAAACAACCTGGCGGTTCATCACCTCGTATTTCACACCCGTTTCAGCCGTGATGGTTTTCAAAACATCTTCCAATAATGTGTTTTCAAAATCGGCATGTATGGTGTCGCTAGCATTTAGCAAAACCGGATTGTACGAAAAATGGATGTCAAGCACCTGCGCAAGGGTATCGAGTAACTCCTTTTTAGGAATATGCCCGGCTTTTAAGGTCACACTATTTGCCGGGGTACCCCTTTGTGCCCCGGCATTTACTACAAGGGTGCAAACAAATAGTATGACAAAACCAATGTGCTTCATTTTATAAAATATCAGGGTACAAGCCGTATCACAATAATGAGGCCGTTTTAAATTATCGATTCAAGGCGGAAAGTTGTTTTTATTTCTTCACCACCTCTTAGTATGGTCATCCGTATCTTTTTATTGTCTCTTTTCCGGAGTTCAAGGTTTATGTCGTTAAGCGTAAGATTGCGGTGATTTGTAAAGTTCATCTTAAGAATCTGGTCGTTTTCCCTGATGCCGGCCTCATACGCGGGCGACCCTTCTGTGACATTGCTAATCGTGAATACCGGCAATCCGGGCACCGGGTTAATCACTTCAATCCCGCTCATGTTGTAATTGAAATCGTCCTTGAAATCGGAGTTCGGATCCAGTATCATCCGTTTGTTGTAGTAATCGAGCGTAATCGTGAAGCGCCTAAGCAATTCACCGCCAATCGACCCGTTGCGTTTTTCTTGTTGAATAATGGCATTAATAAAAAACGATTTAGGGTAGGAGACAATAGGTTCCGATATGGGTTTACCGCCAACCCACACGGCACTGACGCGTGCCTTGTAGCCGTAAAGGTCGCCACTGAGGCCGGTTCCAAGGTAGGTGTAAATATTTTTCTCGGGCAGTTGAAGCGTTGTGTCCGAATCGAGCGATATCCACAGCGCATCGCTGGCTCCGGTATCAACTAGCAGGTTTACCGGTACTACCGTGCCGTCGTCGTGAACCACTTCGGTTTTCACAACCGGTTTATTGCGAATAAAAGTTAGTGGCAGTACCACATCGTTCCGGCGGGGTTTATACTCATAAAACTGGGGTTTATACAAGGTGATCTCCATGTCATCGTAATCAATTTCGGTGATATAGTGCCTGAACATATCGAAGCCGATAAGGCCGTGAACCGGCATACCCAGGATTTGCGATATCTGGAACGATTCATCGAGAATAACGTTCATTTTTACATGTTCGGCTTTTAATCCCGGGATGGCAAGTGTATTATCGCCCGACTGGTAAGCTTGCAGGGTAGAATCGCTTCCCAGTCCGTTTACATCAATGGGTTTGATGTATTTCAGGTCGAGCTCTTCAACCAGGGTCAGCTCGGTGATAATAGGGTCGCGAACCCCGGTATCGAGAATAAAATTCATGGTGTCCGATTCGTTAACACTAACCGGGATAACAATAAGGTTGCTGATTTTCCGGAATTCGAAGGTCAACGATTCACGTTTTTTATCGTCGAACAGGAACCCCGTATTGGGTTTGTTGTAAAGTTCGTCAAAATCGATATTTTCCGACAATGGTATATAATCGCGAACCACCAGTAAATTATTTTCAATTTCGAAAATCAGATAATAATCGTCCATGAGTTTCTCGAAAATCTCGCGCACCGATTTATTTGAAATACTAAGGTTCACCCGCTTGTTTTTTATGAGCTTCGAGTTATAGTCGTAATCGAGGTTAAACTGCTCGCAAATTATTTCAATAACAGACTCCAGCGGTTTATCTTCTACATACAGCGACATGTTTTGATCGAGTATGTTTGACGGTTGTTGTGCCGGCAGCATTGACAATGTGCCTGTAAGCATAATCAGGGCCGTGGTTATGGTAATCATTAATGTTTTCATGGCTATCCTTTTTAATTTATGTCTATTTGTTTTCGATGTAGAAACTATTTTCTTCTTGTTGTTTTACATTTAAATTGAGTGTCATTGCAATAACATCTAGCACGTAGCTGATGTTTTGACGGTCAAACGAAGCGGTAATCATCTGAGTGGTGTCAACATCGGTTTCCAGCGCTATTTTGCAATGATATGTGCGGTTCAAAGCATTTAGGACTTCGGCAAGGGAAGCCGTATCAAATTCAAGGTGGCGGGTAAACCAGGCCAGGTCATTCTTATGATAATAGTCGTGCTTAACAAGATTTCCATCCTTACCCGACACTATTCCTTTCTGGTTTTTCGTGAGTACAACCTTTTGTTTGTTGTTTTTCGCGGCCAGACTAGCCACCTCAACGCGTCCGCTTTCAACAGCCACTTCAACGCTGGGGTTTTCAGGGTACGAGCGCACGTTAAAAGAGGTTCCGAGTACTTTAACATCAGCATTGCCGGCTTTAACAATAAAAGGGCGAACGGTGTCGGCTGACACTTCAAAGAATGCTTCCCCCTCGAAATAAACCGTGCGGTTATCTTTTGAAAATTTTCGTGGTGCTTTTAATGTTGAACCATGGTTGAGCGTAACCTTTGTGCCATCGGACAAAATATATCCGGGACGGCTGAGGTCAGAATTATCGGTGTGATAGGTGATAAACTTATCGGGAATGGCAACTTGCCATACAATTAATGTTGTGGCAACCAACAGTGCAATGGTTGCGGCGTATTTAAGCCATCCTGTTAAAGGACGACGGGTACGGTAACTTTGGGTGCCTGTTTTGCTGTCGACTCTTTCCCAGGCTTTGGCAGCGTTAAAATGCCTGAACTTTAATGCCTGTCCGGAATTACGGAAAAGCGTTTTCATTTCAGCCCAGGAAGCCGGATCGGCTTTAGCCTTTTTTATCATTGCATTCTCTGCCTCTGATAATTCTTCTCCTGCAAGGTATTTCGCTATAATATCATAATTTTCCTGCATCGCTGTTGTCAAATAATTGGTTACATCACTATGATTTCTTTCACGCTTTTTTATTTACGACACCCGAAAGTTGTTTTACCCTTACCACACCGGAAGAAAAACACCAGCCCAATGATTAGTTTTTTGTATTCTTTCAGGTTTTCACGTAAACTTTTCAGTGCTTCACCCATCTGGGCCTCAACCGTTTTTACCGACAGGTTGAGTTTTTCGGCAATTTCGCGATACTTTAGTCCGTAATCGCGGCTTAGAATAAATATTTCGCGGCGGCGTGGCGGAAGGGCATCAATCTGGGCATTAATCTTATTCATAAGGTCAATCTCCCTGTATAACTCGTCATCTGATTGTTCCAGATGGGCTTTCAGGTTGTCTGATTTGTGCCGGTCAACAATCTTTTTATGCTTCAGCACATTCAGGCTGCGATTTCTTACAGAACCAAAAAGATAGTTCCTGACCGACAGGGGGGGCACAGTTGTTGACCGTTTTTCCCATATATTGATAAAAACATCCTGTACAACCTCTTCGGCGTCGTTGTAATCGCCAAGAAACTTCAAAGCATAGAAGCACAACGAATTGTAATAGGCATTAAACAGGTGCTCAAAACTTTTTTTATCCCCGTTTTTTATTGCTGAGAAATATTGTTTATCTTTTTCCATCGGGTTAAAACGCTTTAACTCCAAAATACAAAATAATAGGCAATTGTAAAGTAAGACAACCGTAAATACTTTTACCCCTATTTCATCATAATTTATCTTTTAGGGGATGCATTTGTTGTGAAAACATCTTACATTTGAATTTAAATAGCTATTAGAACAACATGAAACGTATACACGTAACACTTATAATAACTTCTTTAATTTTAATTATTTCAGCTTTTTTCACCGGGCGGTTATACTCTGACAAAACGCGTGAAAATGTTCTACAAGGTGTTGAAAAAGAGTTGCAGTCGATAGCCCGCATTAAAACCGACAATTTTAAAAACTGGTATGATGATGAACTGGGTGATGCCCGTTTAATTGCCCTTAACCCGGCATTGGTTTCCGCCATTAACGAGTGGCAAAATTCGCAAACAGAAGAGAAGTTAGTTGTGCTAAAAGAAATACTCAACGCTATAGGCAGTGAGCATAGTCATTCTAATATTAGCCTTTACACGCCCAAAGGCGAATTAATAATTGCCAGCAACAGATTAGCACCAAAAGCATTGCAGGATTCCGTGTTCCGGCATGCAATAGAGCGTAAAAAAACGGTTGCTTCTGGGTTTTATCGTTCGC
>JAGYOI010000193.1 GCA_018399395.1 Prolixibacteraceae bacterium | reverse complement strand
CTCTACTTCGTTATGTGCTATTAGATATTCCCAAAGTTCTGCTTCGCTTGCAAGTGCTGCTTTTCTACTTTCTTTTATACTTTGTGAAATCATAATTTTACGATTTTATAACATACGGCATAGCCGCTTTGGTATTTGAATGTCGTTTCTTTTTTGTCATTTTGTAAGTATTTTAAAGTTTTGTATTTCAATATATAGCAATACCGTTATAATTTACCTTCGCGTTTTTCCTGTTAATTCTAAAAAATTATAGGCCTCTCTCATACGGTCAAAAATCATAGCGCCATACCTTTCTATGATACCGTTCTTAAACATTACTTTCCCGTCCTTTCCCAAAATTCTCAAATTACAAGTTGCATAGTTCTGGCAGGGTTGCCTGTTACGCAACATCGTAATTAACCGGACAGGATTTTCACCCCAATACCCGGCGACCTTTTCCGGCTCACGGGTTAAATCATCTATAAACAAAGGACGTTTCCTAAACCATTCCAGCCCCCGTGTCTGCAAATCTTTGTGAATAGTGTCCGGGTAGGTAACCATATAAACCTTACCTGTTTGCATTCTCATTACTTCCAGAAAAGCAAACATCATAATAGTTTTTCCCGTCCCGATCCCCCCGGTTAAACAAAGCCCCTTCTGAGGGTCGCCATTAAATTTCTCACTCTCAGTTATGTAATACCAAAGCTGATTCACAACTTCGATATTTTCATCATCAATCTGAAAAGTGAAATGCTTTCCTAATTGTCTTGCCATTCGCGTCCCTGCAAAACGCAAATCAGTAATAAAAGCATCGCGTTCCTTTTTCTCATTTTTAACTGAAAATTTAGGATAAACCTTATACTTCGTACTCGTAATCCCCGGCGTCATTATTTCCTTTAAATGTTTCATTCGTTTGATTTTTGTGATACCAGTCAACAACCCAATTTAAAATCGCGGCATAATCATTTTTGTATCTCCGGCCTTTGGATTTTTTATAAACACTCAGTTTTTCAATCATCGCCCCGGTCGCAATCTCTCCATATTTTTCAATCAGTTTTTTATATTCCTTACCCTTCATTTTTACATTGTCAGCAAGTGTATAAATCTGATCGTCTTTATAACCTATTTCTTTAGGTGAAAACAAAAGATTTTCTTTTTTTTCTTTTTTTTCTTTTTCTTTATTAATACTTGTAGTATTATCCTCCTCAAATTTGTTCCGGGGGTATCCACAAATTTGTTCCGGGGGTGCTGGTAATTGTTCAAGCCGTATTTTCCGAAACTCAATCTCTTTTGAATCTTTTTTATAAGTCATCTCGATTTTTATAAACCTTGCATCTTCCAAAGATTTAATTAATCTCGAAATTGATTTTTTGTGAACTCCATACAATTCAGCGAAATAATCATTTGTCGCAAAACAATAACCGTATGCATTAGTCAATGAAGTTATTTCGCTGTAAAGTAATTTCGCTGTTGGTGGAATATCAGCATAACGAACATCGGCAGGTAATATCGAATAATAGTTTGGCCTTTCACTCATCATCATAAACCTCGTATTTTTGAATTGCTTTCCGCGCCCAAAATGGCATCATGTAAGTAAACGCCTCAGCACCTTCTGTTAACCAAAAATTAAAATCTTCATCCCACCGGTTTTCTTCCATGCACTGGACAAATTTTGTCAAATAACCGTCAATCATTGCCCGGCTGTATTCCAAATCCCTTTGTGGAAAATCAATAACCATAGAACCATACGGCTCCGAGGTATTCATGAAAATCCATTTCATTTTCGGAAATCTGAACTCGGTTTTAATATACCCTTTGTAATATACCGCTGGTTGTAAATGATACCCCATGTTCGTAATAATCCGGGTGAAATCATCAACATTAACGCCCCGGTCTGTTTTTACCTCACAGGCAATAATGCCATTCTCCGTAACGGCTTCCATATCCAGAAATCCTATCATTGGAATTTTATATTCCTTCCCGTTCCATGTTACTTTTTCTTTCCAGTAAAGTTTTTTCTGAGTACGGGTTTTATTATCCAATAATTTTTGAATATGAGGATTCTCTTTTGCAAGGGCAGTTACCGCTTTGGCAGTGGCCAAATCATCTTCATCGACAATAGTTTTTCCCTCAGCCTTTGTCAAAAATTCCTGAAACAATTCTTTCCCGGCATTTGTACGCTTATTAATTTTTGGCATAACCATAAATCTTTCTTCATACGGTTTATCCTCAATCAATAAATGCTCACAAAGAGAACCCAATTTCTGAGCTTTCGTTGCCGGGGTGTAAGGTTTTTTCAGGTAGTGAATGTAATGCCGGGGACTTACCGCAAATTCTTTTAAGCTCGAATAACTCAAAGGCCTCTTAAATACATCATCCCATGTTAACGTCTTTTCTTTTTCCATTTTTTATGTTATTTCTGAATAAGTAAATTCAATTTTATTTACCTGAAATTTTGATTTTATGCTATCACGATACGCTGCCAAATCACGAGTTTCATGTTTTTTCTTAAAAGATAAACTTGAAGTTACAACTCCCTCTTTTTCGCGCCGCAATGTTATTTTTGAAATCCGGTAAATCATTTTTCAAGTCTTTTTAAAAGTTTTATGTAATCTTCAACCGGGGCATTTTTTTCATAAAGCTCAATCGCTTCTTTCCTTACCGCCTCAGCTAACCCGGTGTCCTGACACATATCAATAGCATCTGAGATTTTCTCACGCCAATACTCAACCGAACTGGCCTCATCAGTTGAAGCTACCTTTATTTCTTTGAATTCTTCCATCCCGTAAACATCGGCAGCAAGCCCTAACTCACTGGCACACTTTTTAAGTGCATCGGTCGAAGCGGCTTTTAAATCGTTTCCCAAATCCAACGGTTCATCTGACTGAATTAACTGAGGTCTTTTTTTCCCGTTCTTGTCAACAGTCCAGACCTTTTTCCCGTCAGCATCAAATTCCTGAACCTTTTTGAATTTCATATCAGCCCGGCCAAATTGTTCTTTCATTACAACCTTTCCCCGGTTTCTGACTGTCAGTCTCCCATGTACAATACACTGTTTTGCCTGAGTATTCGCTTCGAAATTTACAATCACGAAATCCCAATCCCAACCAAATACGAAGTTCAAAACTTTCTTAACGTAAATTCCAGTTACGTAAGTCCATTCACCACCGCCTTTAGCCGGTCGTTTGTATTGATGTTCTTTCGGTGTCCGGGAGAACATTTTCTTTAATTGGTCACCATTCAAAAAACTTTGTTCTGCCTGAGATAATTCCTTCTCAGTGTAAACAGGCAGGTTCTTTTCGTTGTCTTTTTTTGCCATAATTCTAATTTAAAAATTGTGGAATAATTATACAGTCCCCTTCAATAGTAAAAGAGATAATCAAGTAACTAACTTTACTATGTTCCAGAATCGTCATAAAAACCCACAAGCGTATTAATGTCAATGTTCAAAATATCGCTAATTGCGATTAACACAGGAATCCGAATTGAATCCTGCTGATTCCTGTCAAGTCTCCGAAAACTTTGGCTCATCGAAGTGATTGCACTGTTACTCGGAGCTTTCCCTTGTTTCACTAATACCCGTGAGGACAAATCTTTCATTGTCATCATCGGGGCATTCTCCGGCCTAACCCGGTTGTAAATGTCTAATGCTTTTTCAATCATTTTTTTACGTTTTTCATGCAACAAAATTATAAAAACAAAAACAAATATAAACATATTAAATTGAAATTCATTATCCGTTCCTGTTTTTTTATAATGCTACCCTTGCTTAATTGCTTCCAAATTTGCTCTGAGTTGATTTTAATTTGTGTTCGGCTTGCTTTGGGTGTCTCAATACTCATGTTTGCTTAGACAAGCTGAAAATAAACAAAGGGGGAGAAATAGTTGAATATCATTTCAATTTTACATCAAACCACAATCCCCCCATTGTCTTTAATTCGTGAAAAGTTCAGCGGCTTTTTCCGGTTGCGGTAACATTGTACCCACAAGTTCCTGCAAGTCCCGTTTCCTTTCTTCATTTTTATCCCGGCTCATCGCAGTAATGGCCTGTGTCATTTTCCACAAAGTATTTTCACCTTGTACGCCATCTTCTTTCCGGTTATTCAAAATGATATCCTGAACTTCTTCAACCTCAACTTTGGTGCAACCCATTAATTTGAGTTTTTCCAATTCTTTTTTTATGTCAACTTC
>JAGYOI010000192.1 GCA_018399395.1 Prolixibacteraceae bacterium | reverse complement strand
TGTCGCGCTACAAAGCATTTGTTGCCAATATGCAGAAAGATCCGCGTAAAATTATGCAGGATTCATTATCATTCATTTTCAATGATTATCATCCACGGGTACGCACATTGAATACCGAATTCCTGAACGATGTGAGTTTTGAAGATATTCAGAAGATTTATAACGACCGTATAAAAGATGCCGGAGATTTTACCTGGTTTATTGTTGGAAATATTGACGAAGAAACAGCAAAAACCATGGCGCAGAAATATCTCGGATCGTTAACCGACAGTGACCGTGAAGAAACATGGAAAGACCGTGGTGTTAGGGCTCCCGAGGGCAAGGTAGAGAAGGAGATTCCAATTGCCTTTACAACACCTAAAACCAACGTGAATGTACGCTTTGTAAACGAGGTTGATTATACGCCTGCTAACAAACTTATGATGAAAGTGCTAGAAGGCATACTCGACTTGCGTTACACCGAAACCATACGCGAAGAAGAAGGCGGCACATATGGCGTAGGAGTACGTTCGGGAATGGAACAATACCCTGTAAATGAAGGAACCCTTCGTATGGTATTTGATTGTGACCCGAAACGTGCCGATGAGCTTAAAGCCATTATTTATCGCGAAATTGATAAAATAGTTGCTGAAGGTCCAACCGATGTAGACTTTGACAAAACCATTAAAAACCTTCTCAAAGATCGTGAACAGGCCCGTGAGCATAATAATTTCTGGTTAAATTCATTATACGGATATTATTATTCCGGAATTAATAGTGCTATTCCTGAAAACTATGAAGAGGTATTGAAGAATATGAGCAAAGAAGATGTTCATCGTTTTACAAAGGGGTTTATTGAAAATGCCGATGTAGCCGATGTGGTTTTTGTTCCTGATACAGAATAACTACGAAATCTAAGATTGACGCAATATCTTTATTTTATGAGAGCCACCTTGTATAATGCAGGGTGGCTTTTATCTTCTTAACAATTTTATTCTTGTACAGAATGAAAACTAAAGCTACTTTTGCCAATTAACCTGTATTATTAAAATTATAATGAAAAAGAGAATAGACATTATAGGCTTTTTGCTTATTGGAATAATAATGCCCTTACAGCTCCTTGCCGGAAATCATTATCTCGAAACGACAAAATCAATTCCCTCATCTAAGCAAATTAACCGTTTAAAAGTATACATCGAAGGAAGTAATGTTGATTTTGATTATATACGTCGTAATGTACGTTTTGTCGATTTTGTTAACGACCCTAAAGTTTCTGATGTACATGTAATTGTTACCCGTAATTTTACCGGTGGTGGTGGAATAAATTATATGCTGAATTTTTATACAAAACGGCTTAGCCAGATTGGAGATATCACCCTGAATTGTATAAGTTCGCCCGGTGATACCGACGATGTTATTCGGGAGTGTATGACACGGGCCTTAAAGCTGGGCTTGATGCCCTATGTTAACGAAACCAGGGACGGCGATACGGTTGATATTCTCTACACCAAAAATGATTTGCGATCAGATTCAATTTCAACGATGGAAGACCCTTGGAGCCAATGGGTATTTCGTGTTAGTGCCAACGGGTGGTTTAATCTGGAGGAAAGCATAAAGAAACTAAATTATTCTTTTAATGTGAGGGCCGACAAAGTTACCGAACAATACAAAATCAGGGCTTCATATTACATGCGCGACAAAATCGAAGAAATTGAAAATGATGGAGAATGGTTAAGCAGCATTAATAAACATAAATCCGGGAGGGTTCAATCTGTTTATTCATTATCCGAACGCTGGTCGGCCGGTGTTTTCCTTTCATATTTTCAAAGTACTTTTTGGAATACCCGTAACTCTTACGATTTTAAACCTGCTTTAGAATATAACTTCTTCCCTTGGGACATATCAGACAAGAAACGATTTACGGTTTCGTATTTTGCCGGACTTGAAATGAAGGATTACTACGAAACAACCATTTTCAATAAAGATGATGAAAATTTGTGGGAGCAGAACCTAAAAATCAATTTTGAAGTAATTCAGCCCTGGGGCGAAATTGAAACAAGGCTTGAAGGTTCCACCTATTTTCATGATGTGTCTAAAAACAGCGTGACATTGTCATCTGATTTATCCATCCGCATTATGCAGGGGTTGTCGGTTAACTTCAATTTTGGCGCTCAGAATGTTCATAACCAGTTGTATTTACCGGCCGAAGAAGTTTCCTTAGAAGATGTTTTACTGGGAAACAAAAAACTACCTTCAACTTTTCAGTTGTGGGGCGGTATGGGTATTCGGGTTCAATTTGGCTCCCTTTATAACAATGTTGTAAATAACAGGCTATAAAAATTTACATCATTTCATAAAGCGCATTGATAACATTTTCGGCTCCTTGTGCAACAATACTTACAGATGTGTCATGCATATAGCAGGGCGATGTTACAACCTTATGTTCTTCGTCAACTACAATTTCAGAGTCATTGGTGTTTTGGTGTTTAGCACCCAGGCTTTCAATAGCATTAGCTGTTGCTTCGTCGGTTCCAATTGTTACTTTCATTTTGCCCAATACACTAACAATAAGGGCTGGCGAGATACAAAGGGCACCTATAGGGAGTCCTGCTTTACTTGAGGCGATAATTGCTTTTTCAACAACAGGGTTAACAAGGCAGTCGGGGCCGTCAATAGCAAAGGTACACAGGTTTTTGGCCACACCAAATCCGCCGGGGAATACAATGGCATCAAAGTCATCCGGATTATAATCAGCAAGCTTTTTAATGTTCCCACGGCATATCCGGGCCGCTTCTACAAGTACATTTCTCTTCTCGTCCATTTCTTCACCTGTAATATGGTTGATGACATGAAACTGGTTAATGTCGGGTGCGAAACACTGATAAGTGGAACCTGATTTGTCGATTGCCAGTAAAGTCGAGACTGTTTCTTGTATTTCTGCTCCATCATAAAAACCACATCCGGCTAATACAACTGCAAATTTTTTATTATTGCCCATATTCAAAATTTTTTACATTTAATATACCAAAACTAAATAAAATTACTTCGTAAAGCAACCCAAAATGTATGTTGCAAAAAATAGTATCGTAAATGTAAAGCTGTATTTTAAATGCATACGCTAATGCTTTTACAAAAAAATGGATATATTTGCCGTTCAGTAAAAAAAGCTTGAAAAAGAATTCATAAAAAATTAAACAAAATGCAGAATAAAGGTGCTGTTAGGCTATTTGCAATATTGCTGGCCTTAGTATGTGTTTATCAGCTGTCGTTTACTTTTGTTTCTCAAAATGTAAAAAATGACGCTGAAGAATACGCGCAAGGTGATTTACAAAAAGAATCATATTACCTTGATTCCATTTCGGGTGAAACGGTTTACAACTTTTTAGGCATCCGGAAGTATGATTATAAAGAAGTCCAGGCCCGTGAAATTAATCTCGGCCTTGACCTTAAAGGGGGTATGAACGTGACACTTGAAGTGTCGTTGGTTGACCTGGTTCGTTCACTTTCGAACAACAGTAGCGACTCTACGTTTAATGCAGCCTTAAAATTGGCACAAGAATATCAGGAAAACAGTCAGGAAGGTTTTATTAACCTTTTCGGGCGTGCTTACGAAGAAATTGACCCTGATGCAAAATTGGCTGCAAACTTTTTAACGCCCGAATTAAAAGAGCGGATTAACTTCAACTCAACAAACGATGAGGTTCTTGAAGTTATTAAAGAAGAAGCTGATGCAGCTATTAGTAACACTTTCAATATCCTTCGTACCCGTATCGACCGTTTTGGTGTGGCACAGCCCAACATCCAGATGTTAGCTCAACGCGGGCGTATCCTGGTTGAGTTGCCGGGTGTGAAAGATAAAGACCGTGTGCGTAACTTGTTGCAAAGTACTGCATCTCTCGAATTCTGGGAAACATACGAAAACCAGGAAGTTTACAGCTACATGCTCGAGGTTAACGAATTTTTAAAAGAAATTCAAGCTCCTGAAGATAGTGAAACTGAAGAAGAGGGTGAAAGTGCTGAAGAAGTTGATGCCGAACAAGAAGAATCAGAAGATGATGCTTTATCATTATTAGATGAACTTGAAACTGCTGAAGGCGATAGTGCCGATGTTGATGGTTCAACCGATATGGCACGCGATTTCCCGCTGTTTTCTGTATTAACTCCAAATGTTAATAACGAGGGACAACTTTTTCCCGGACCTGTTGTAGGATTCTC
>JAGYOI010000191.1 GCA_018399395.1 Prolixibacteraceae bacterium | reverse complement strand
CGCTCAACCAGGCCAAACATTTCCTGGGATTACAAAACAAAATAACTTCGCTAACAATAAACCTGAACGACAAAAGCGAAATGATAGATACCCAGAAAGCATTATCAGCAATGCTTGACGATTCAAAATACACCGTGAAAAACTGGGAAGAGCTGAACCCCACGCTCAAGCAACAAATTGAAGGCGACAACGTAAGCGGAAAAGTATTTTTATTCATTTTGTATGTTATTGTCTTTTTCGGGATTTTCGGAACGGTGGTAATGATGATTGCCGAACGCCGGCGCGAATTTGGCGTTATGGTTGCCATAGGCATGAAACGCAGGAAAATATCGACCATGGTAAGCCTCGAAATGTTCTTTATTGGACTTCTGGGAACACTGGCAGGCATGATTGCCTCGATACCGCTGTTGCTCTATGGCCATTACAACCCCATACGGCTAACCGGCGAAATGGGTAAAATTTACGAAGACATGGGGTTTGACCCCATCATGCCTTTAGCCTTGTTCGATTCGTATTTCTTTATGCAGGGACTTGTAATCTTAATCATGATTATACTGGCCTGCATTGGCCCCATCGGGCAAATTCGCAAACTCGACGCGATAAAGGCGATACACAGTTAGTAGAACGATTTTTTTAAACAAACAATTAAAAATATGATTTGGTCAATTGCCTGGAAAAATGTTTGGAGAAGCCGTAAACGCAGCCTGATTGTAATTAGCGCGGTCACCCTTGGCACCATTGCCGGTGTTTTTACATCAGGCATGATGAACGGCTGGGTAAACCAGCGTATCGACGCGGTTATCAATACCGAAATGTCGCACATTCAGGTACACCACCCCGACTACCTGCTCAACAACGAACTTAAATACACCATCCCCAACTACCAAAAAGTGATTACCACGCTAAACCAAAACCCGGCCGTTAAACAAATCAGCAGCCGGATTAAAGTTACCGCCATGGCCGCTACATCACGCGGGAACACGGCACTTACCCTTCAGGGGGTAAATATTGAAGATGAAAAAGCCATACGGGACATCCACGAAAAAATTGTAAAAAACGGCGGTACATATCTTGGCACCGAGATGCGTAACCCAATTGTAATCAGCGACAAAACAGCCGAACAACTGCGTATTAAATCGTACTCAGTTACATCTGAAACCATCGACAGTTTGAAAACACTTGGTGTTCCCGAAAACATTGCAAATAAAACCGGACCATTAAAAAACAAACGGTTTAAAACCGAAAAGCTTTATAAGAAAGCACTTGAAAAACAGTTTACAAAAAAGGAAATAAACGAATATGGTCATCACCTGCTCAATGCTGCCAAACATTATCGCCTGCGCAGTAAAATTGTTTTTACCTTTAATGAACGCAATGGCGGCCTTGTTTATCAAACCTACCGGGTTTGTGGGATATTCAAAACCAACAATACCATGTTCGACCAAATGAATGCATTTGTTTTGCACAACGACCTGGCCGAAGTTGCAGATTTTGAGGATAAAGAATACCATGAAATTGCCATTTTATTGAATGACAATGAAAAACCCGAAGATGTTAAAACAAACTTGAAAAAAACGTTTCCCGGGCTAAGTTTTTTAAGCTGGAAAGACCTTTCGCCCGAAACAGCATTAATGACCGATTTTATGGATGTATGGTACATCATAATTATCGGAATAATTTTAATGGCCCTGGCTTTTGGTATTATCAACACCATGCTCATGGCCATACTCGAACGTACTAAGGAGTTGGGAATGCTCATGGCCATTGGCATGAACCGCAAAAGGGTGTTCAACATGATTATGTTAGAAACAATTTTCCTGACATTTGTTGGGGCTTTAGCCGGCATGGTGCTCGGTGCATTGTCAATTTTCATCACCGGAAAAACCGGCCTTAACTTTTCATCAGTAAGCGAAGGTTTTGAAGCCGTAGGCTGGAGTGCACAAGTATACCCAAGTATAGGGTTTGACTTTTTTATACTGGTTACCATAATGGTTGTTGTAACCGGAATACTATCATCGATTATACCGGCACGCAAAGCGTTAAAAATGAACCCTGTTGAAGCCATCAGAACCGAATAAAACACAAAGTATTATGAACGTTATAGAAACCAAAAACCTCGAAAAAGTTTACGACGGAAAAGCTGTTGAAGTAAAAGCTGTTAACAAAGTTAACCTGAACATAGAAGAAGGTGAATTTACAGCGATTGTTGGTCCGTCGGGTTCAGGAAAAACCACCCTGTTGAACCTGATAAGCGGACTGGACTCGCCCACTGCCGGTTCAATCCATATCGACGACACCGACCTCTCAACACTGAACCGCAAGCAACTGGTCGATTTCAGGCTGAAAAACATTGGCTTCGTATTTCAGTCGTACAACCTCATACCGGTGCTCACTGCCGGCGAAAATGTTTCATTCATCATGGAACTTCAGGGGCGCGACAAACACGAAACCGAAGCGCGCACCAGGGAAATACTCGAAAACGTAGGCCTGGCCGACCGATACCACAGCCGCCCCAACCAACTTTCGGGCGGCCAACAACAACGTGTGGCCGTAGCGCGGGCATTGGCATCGAAACCCCGCTTTATCATTGCCGATGAACCAACGGCCAACCTCGACACTAAATCAACTGAAAATCTGCTCGATATTATGGAAGAATTAAACCAAAAGGAGAAGATAACGTTTATCTTTTCGACACACGACCAACGCGTAGTAAAAAAAGCCCGGAGAATTATTCTTCTGGAGGATGGCAGAATCGTGAAAGATGAACAAAAAAAACAATAATTTGCAAGCAACTATTTACACTTTTTTTGTTCTTTATTTATATAACAACACACAATAAAAATGATGTCTAAACTTTTAACAGCAATTCTACTTTTCACCTTTTCTATGGGTTATGCACAATCATTCGAATGGCCCATAAAAGAGCTAGACACAGCCCGTGACGTAAGCTATCTATCGGAGGATGAAAAAGATATCATTCTCGAAATGAACATGGTCCGTTACAATCCTAAAAAGTATGCAGAACAAAATATTTATTGGATGAATATTTTTTACAACGGCAAATTGTTGGAAATACCGGGAAAAACAGCACTTAAAACAGAAGAAGGCAAGGAAGCATTTGATGAATGTATAAATGTACTAAAAAAAGCCGAACCTGCACCAATACTCAAACCATCCAGAGGGATGACCCGCGCCTGCGAACTATTGGTTTACGATCAGGAATTGACGGGCAGCACCGGGCACAAAGACAGTGGCGGCAACCAACCCGTTGACCGCCTGCTGAAATTTGGCGAATTTTCAGGATACTTTGCCGAAAATATTCATTACGGCGACATTGAACCACGCTTTACAATCATATCGTTGCTCATCGACGATGGTGTTCGTTCGCGCGGCCACCGGAAAAACATCCTCAACCCTGAATTCCATTATGCAGGTGTTGCTACCGGGCAACACAAAACTTTTGGTGGCATGTGTGTAATTAATTATGCCACAAAATACACCAACAAGTAACTATTTTCATGAGGCGTACAATTGTAATACTACTGTTTTTGTTATCTGCCATTTTCACAAAAGCCCAAAAAATAACATTGAACGGGTACGTAAAAGATATGGAAGGTGTTTATGTCTTTGAAAATGCCATTCCTATGCCTGATGGTAGTGAGCTAAAAAACACAAGATACAATCTGGTACACACCCGGTTAAATTTCAGGGCATACCCCACAACTGATTTCACTGTGGCTTTAGAAATGAGAAACCGCTTATTCTCAGGGAGATTAATTGACCAAATACCCGGTTACGCTGAACAAATTTCGAAAGACGATGGCCTTGTAGACCTTTCGTGGAACCTTACTGAACAAGAAAAATGGTTTTTCAATACAAACATCGACCGTATATATGTTGATTACACGAGGGGCAACTGGCAGGTACGTGTTGGGCGGCAACGCATCAATTGGGGCATTAACCTGGTGTGGAACCCCAACGACATTTTCAATGCCTTTTCGTACCTCGATTTCGATTATGAAGAGCGCCCAGGCAGCGATGCCATATTAGTTACCTACTACCCTAACTTTTCCTCTTCAATCGATTTGGCATATAAGGTTGCCGATGCTTTTTCAAACACTGCCTTTGCTGCTAAATACCGCTTCAACTACCAAAACTACGACATTCAGCTCATTGCAGGACAGGCAGGTACCGACTTCGTTT
>JAGYOI010000190.1 GCA_018399395.1 Prolixibacteraceae bacterium | reverse complement strand
GACGCTTATGGAGGAGGACAGCCGAATATTAGTCAGTCTCTTATTAAACAAACATATTTCTTTGCCCCTCCCAAGCCCGAACAAACCGCGATTACTGATTACTTAAATAAAGCTTGTGCCGATATTGACCGGGTGGTGGAAATAAAACGAAAACAGATTGAAAATTTAACGCAATACTTTAAATCAAGCATTTCAAATTGGTGTCAAAAAGGCAATAACTCAAAATTAAAAAAAACAGATAATACCATTATTCCTGAAATACCAGAGCACTGGCAATTACTCAAATTAAAAAGAGTTCTTTCCGAAAAATTAAAATATGGTGCAACAGAATCAGGGGAGTCCGACAACCCTGATAATCCAAGATATATTAGAATCACTGATTTTAATGAAGATGGTACTTTAAAAAATGATACATTTAAATCACTGCCTACTGAAGTTGCATATAATTATCTCTTGAAGGAAGGTGATTTACTTTTTGCTCGTAGTGGTGCAACTGTTGGAAAAACTTTCCTTTTCAAAGACTACAAAGGAATTGCTTGTTTTGCAGGTTATTTAATAAAAGCTAACACGTTAAGACACAAAATGACTCCTGATTTTTTGTTTTATTTCACAAAAACAAAAACGTATGAAGATTGGAAAAATATTATTTTCACTCAAGCAACAATTCAAAATATTGGTGCAGATAAGTACCAATATTTGCCAGTACCAGTTCCACCCCTTAATGAGCAGAAAAATATTCTTGATAAGATAGAACTACTTAATAAAAATATTAATAGCGCTCAGATTAAAATCGAAAAACAAATCAAAACCTTAATTACCTACAAAAAAAGTTTAATCCACGAAGTGGTAACAGGCAAAAAACAGGTCTATTTTTCCAAACAACCCGAAGAAACCTTAGAATCAACATAAATGGAAGAACAGTTTGAAAACCATATTGTCAACTATTTAATTAACACTCACGGTTACAAAAGGCTAACAACTGCCGATTGTACCGACAAGGATTTTCACATCGTACAATCGCACTTATTTTCTTTCATTACCGAAACACAAAAAGAAAACTACGCACAACTAAAGGAGAATTACAGTACCGATACCGAGCGTGAAATTTTTAGGGCGCTTAAAGATGAATTGAATAAAAAGCCGCTTTGGGTAATTATACGAAACGGCCTATCCGTGCGAGGCATTAAGTTTGATTTATACTTTCCCAAACCCCGCCAAAACAGCAGTCAGGTTTCCTGGGAGAATTACCGTAAAAATATTTTCGCAGTAAAACAACAATACCGTTTTAGCACCGATAATCAATACAGCATCGATGTAGTTTTGTTTTTAAACGGGTTGCCTGTAATTACCATTGAATTAAAACACGAGAATTGTGGCCAGAATGTGCACGATGCAGTGGCACAATACATTTCACGACCGGAAGGAAACCGGATATTTTCATTGCCTTTTTTGCATGTGGCTGCCGATACCAGCGAAGTAAAAATAGCCACCAACCCGTGTGCTGAAAACAATTTTATTCCATTTAACGAAGGATTGGTAAACGAAGAAGAAACCGAGGGAGAATACCCCATTGAATTTTTTTATAAAAACGCACTTAGCAAAGACTGGATACTCGAATATCTGAATTTTTTCTTACTGTATGTTCCCGCAGAAGTAGTAATTACCGATTATGGTGTAACCGATGTTAAACCGGAACGCACCATTTTCCCACGTTATCATCAATTACGTACAAATAAACAGTTACCAGAAGATGTAGCCGGATTTTTTGAAGCAAACAGAAAACTGGGCAAAAAATACCTCATCAATCATTCTGCCGGTTCAGGCAAAACTTTAACAATTAGCTGGCTTACCGATAAATTAGACAGTTTGTATTCCTCAAACAACCAGAAAGTGTTTGATATGGTAATTGTTCTTACCGATCGCCGAAGCCTCGATAAAAACATTAAAGATGAACTCACCCATTTTGTGCACCTCAACAATAAAATCGGATTTGCAAAAAAAGGCAGAAACCTGAAACAGTTCTTAATAAACAGGAAAAGTATAATCGTTACAACCATACAAAAATTTAATCGCATTCAGGAAATAATTAATGAGGATGAAGGGTTAAAACAATGCCGTGTGGCATTTATTATTGATGAGGCACACCGCAGTCAGGATGGAAAAATGGCAAATAATGTCAGGGCATTTTTTACCCCTGAAAACCAACCTGATGAAGAAAATATTCCGACCGACGAGGATGAAATAATTGATACTGCAAGTCAGGT
Organism: Prolixibacteraceae bacterium; assembly: GCA_018399395.1. Lineage (GTDB taxonomy): Bacteria > Bacteroidota > Bacteroidia > Bacteroidales > Prolixibacteraceae > Roseimarinus. Next base: position 1,976 of record JAGYOI010000190.1, on the reverse strand, counting down.
TGATATTTCCAACCAGGTTCTAATTGCATTTACCGCAACCCCCAGCCAGTCAACCGTTGACTACTTTGGTGAACCTTTCGACGAATACACGGAAGATGAAGCGATAAAAGAAGGGTATATAAAAGATGTAGCACAGAATATTGTAAGCTACGAAACTTTGTACCACCTGAAAAGTAAAACGCTAATTCCAGACGAAGATTCATATCCTGCCGGAATTGTTCATAAAGCCCTGCAAAATGTGGCTTATCGCGACCCTGAGCTAATTCAGTACAAAAGTGAAGTAATCCTGAAATATTTCGATGATAAAATAAAAGATTCTTTGCATGGTACCGGCAAGGTAATGGTGGTCGCCTCATCCCGGCCCGCCGGATTGTTGTATTACCAGGCATTGAAAGAAAAAATTGAAAAAAGAAATTTGCCTTTCAAAATATTGTTTGCCTTTTCGGATTTTACCGATCAAAATGGTAATGAAATTAAGGAAGAAACGATAAATGAACTCAACACAGTTCATGGAGGGGAAAAAATTGAAGATGTTTTTGATAAAGATGAATACCGGATAATTGTAGTAGCCAATAAATTCCAGGCAGGGTTCAACCAGCCCAAGTTAATTGCCATGTTTTTAGATAAGCCGGTAAGGGGTGCGAATGCAGTACAAACACTTTCCCGATTGAACCGGAATTATCCTGACAAAGACAATACGATGGTGGTTGATTTTACAAATTCGGTTCAGAATATTTTTGCAGCTTTCCGGCAGTATCGAAGGGGAACAACTTACGAACCACGGGAACCAGACCCGCAGACTTTAGAGGACAACTACAACCTGTTTATGAACCAGGAAATATTTAGCGAACAGCAAATTGTTGCCTTTACAAAACTGGTTAAAGAAACAACTGATGATCCTGAAAATGACTCCGAATTAATGACACTTTCAAATGCATACCGGAATAAATTCAAAGAGAAAATTAATGATAAAGAAAGGCAGAAGGAAATAGTTAATTTGCTCCACAGGTACGTCAGTGATTTCTATTTCATATCCTTATTTTTTAGATTATCGGATAAACTTGTCCGGTTTGCATTGTTTGCAGAAGTTATAGCTGACAAACTGATAAAAAAAGGTTCTTATTCCAAATTGCAGGAACATATTAAAAATCTTTTGGTAGAAAAAAGTGCTGTAAGATATCGCGGAATTATTTCTGCTCCAGATACAATTAATGAACCTCAACAAAGAAACGGTTCCAGAGGAAGAAATTCAGGTACACCACCACCCAGGCAAAGTATAGATGAAGTCATTGAAGATTTAAGAAATCGTTTTCAAATTTCCGATGAAGAAGCACTTTTGATAAACGAAGTGATTGAAGTTTTGATGAAAGACGAAACAGTGGTTTCCAGAATAATCAACCATATTAACGATGAATTATATTTAAATACTTACAAAGGAATATTAGTACAACGTGTTAAAAATTACTATTCTGATCACAACTGGGAAGAAAGATTAATTGAAGGGCCTTATGTAAATCCGGGAGGAATTATTGAATATATCGTTCAATCGGTTATTGAAATGGCTGAAGCGCAGGCCTCTTAAAGTTGGATGTTTTAAATGATTTATTATTTCACCTATGGTGAGGCGTTAATTATTGACCCGGAAATGCCGGCATTATTTCGCACGAGGATTACGAAAAGACAGGAATTGAGGAGTTGACGGAATGGGAAATTGAAGAAAATAGTTAGAAGCAAATGATAAGAATTGTTAATAAATCAACAAAAAAGTGTTGAAAACTTGCAAATAATTAACCTATAGCTTAATTTTGACGTGAAAAGACAAGCTAAAATAATACGAAGTTCTGATGATGGTAAGCGGCACATAGCTATTGATTCCAAAAATGCCATCGAAATTAGTGAGTTCATTAAGAAAAATAATTTAAGCAAAAAGTTTGACCTTATTTGCAGGTTGATTCTGGGAGGAACCAGGAATACAG
>JAGYOI010000019.1 GCA_018399395.1 Prolixibacteraceae bacterium | reverse complement strand
ATCCTGTTGCTTTCTGTAAAAAGTTTACCAAAAATGAAAACTTTTATAGTAAATTGGTGTGTTTAATACCAAAAAATAATGAGAAAGTCAATAGTTGTTAGAAAAATAAAAATGGAATTAATGAACAGTTGGCTGTTGATAAACGTGGTTGATGATTTTTTGTGTGGCACCAATGTTTTCTACAACGTAGTTTGCCGATTTCTCTGAAATATTTTTTGTGAGATCAGGCTTGTTGAGGAGGTGGTTTAGTGTGGTATTAAATTCTTCAATATTATTAACAGGAAAAGCGCAATTAATGCGGACAAGGTCGATTGCCTCCTTGAATTTGCGGTAATTATTTCCGAAAATTATGGGCATTCCGTAGGTGGCGGCTTCAAGGGTATTGTGTATTCCAACACCAAATCCACCTCCAATTACTGCAAGGGTGCCGTATTGGTATAACGATGTTAGTAGACCGTATCCATCGATTACCAGTACCTGTTTGTTGCTAATATCTTTATTGCGCGCCTGGCTGTGTAAAATAGCTATATCGCCAAATTGCTGCATAATCCGGTTAATGTTTTCTTCTTTAACCTCGTGAGGGGCTAAAATAACCTTAACTTTTTTGTTCGTTCGCAGGTATTGCAATATCAGGGCTTCTTCCGCTTTCCAACTGCTTCCGGCTACAATAACCTGATGGTTATTGCAAAAATTTTCAACAACAGGCAGGGGGCTGGCATTTTGGGCGATTTTGGCAACACGGTCGAAACGTGTATCGCCTGTTATCGTGTAGTTGTTTATGCCTATCGACTTGAGTAATTTGCCCGATATTGAATTTTGTACAAAAAAATGGGTTGCAAGCTTTAAGGCCTTGCGGTACCATTTGCCATGCTTTTTAAAGAATAGTTGTTTGCGGCGGAATATGGAAGAAACAAAATATACGGGGATGTTATTCTTTTTTAAATTACGTAGCAGGTTAATCCAGTATTCATATTTTATGAAGAATGCAGTTTCGGGCTTAACATACTTAATAAAGCGGCGTGCATTTCGGGGTGTGTCAATGGGCAGGTAATAAACATAGTCGGCTTTTGGGTAATCTTTTCGCACTTCGTATCCTGAAGGGGAGTAAAATGTGAGCAGTATTTTTTTATCGGGAAAGCTTTCTTTGATATTGTCAATCAGCGGTCGTCCCTGCTCAAATTCCCCTAAAGAGGCACAGTGTACCCATACAACATTATTCACGTCTTTGAATTCTTGCTTCAAATTACGGAGAAGGTGTTTACGGCCTTTAATAAAACGTTTTGCTTTTGGATTTTTGAGTGAGGCAACACGTACTAAAAACCAATATGTAAGTATTCCAATGTTGTATAAAAACTTCATTTTCTAAATCTGTTGTTGTTCTGTATACCCTTTGTCTTCAGGCAGCCCTGGCATTTGGGATGCTTCAACGGCCAGTTGGTCGCAACGTTCGTTGCCGGGTATGTTGGCATGGCCTTTTACCCACACAAATTTAACGTTGTGTTTTTTGTAAACGTTGAGAAAACGCATCCAAAGGTCTGGATTTTTTTTCCCTTTAAAATGTTTTTTAACCCACGAAAAAACCCACCCTTTGTTAACAGCATCGGCAACGTATTTTGAATCGGTATAAATGGTAACATCGCAATTGTCAGCCCTGAGGGCTTCAAGTCCAACAATTACAGCCAATAATTCCATGCGGTTGTTTGTTGTGCACTTGTAACCCTGGGATAGTTCTTTGCGGTGTTTGCCCGATAATAATACAACGCCGTAGCCTCCGGGGCCGGGGTTTCCTCTTGAAGCGCCATCGGTGTATATGGTAATTTTGTGTGACAAATGTGTTTTGTTAGCCGGGGCATATATTCCCCTTGTTGTTTATTGTTAACGTAGCTTTTAAAAAATCAGTATTCTGTTTTAAAAACGGCTTCAAAAATACAATAATTATTCTACTAATGTCATTTCGTCAACCAGATGAGTGGCACCGGCAAAGGTGTCGATAACCCACAAAACATAGCGGATATCAACGTTAATGCATTTTTGAAGCTCGGGTTCAAAGGCGATGTCACCACTCATTGCTTCCCAATTGCCGTCGAAAGCAATACCGATCAGGTGTCCTTCACCATTAATTACCGGGCTTCCTGAGTTTCCACCGGTAATATCGTTGTTTGATATAAAACAAGTGCGTAGTGCCCCGTTTTTATCGGCATATTGCCCGAATTCTTTGTTGGCGTGTAATTCTTTCATACGTGGCCATACATCAAACTCGCGGTCGCCGGGTATTGCTTTTTCGATATAACCATCAAGGGTTGTGTAATAATTATAGTAAACAGCATCGCGGGGCTCATAGCCTGAAATGGTTCCGTTTGTTAAACGCATGGTCGAATTGGCGTCAGGGTAATAATTTTCCTCGCCATTCATGGCCAACAGTCCATCTAAAAACAAACGATAACCACGGTCTAATTTAGTCTTTTCAGGTTCGTTGTTGTCGCTTGCTTGTTGTCGTACTTCCATAATTTCTTTAGCAGCAACAAATACAGGGTCCTTTTCGAGCTTACGTCGTTTCGGTTTTTCCAGAAAATCGAATAATGACTCCTGGTTTGTGAAAATGCTCTTCTTAAAAATTTTCTCAGCCCATTTTTCATAATCGTTATTGTACCTGCCTGTTATGGTTGAAATAAATTCGGGATGATATTTTTCACTAATGTTTTTTGCATAAATTTCAGATAGCGCGGCAGCTATTTTTTCGTCGGTTGCTGCATTGTAGTCTTTGAAGAACTTTTCGGCACTTTCTTTTAAGTTTGAAGCAGCACTTTTTATTGCTTCTTCATTTTCTTTTGCATCATCAAGCAATTCGTTCAGGTTTTTATACCGGTATGCCAGTAAAAATATTTCCGGTCCTCTTAAGAATGCTTCCGATAAATAATACAATGCTTTGTCATCTTCTGTGTCGCTGTATGCTTCTTCAATAAGGTTGAGCGCTTCACCGTATTTTTCGCGGCGGTCTTCATTTTGACTTATCCAATTTTGAAAGTCTTCTTCTACTTTCTTCTTTTGGGCAATAACCTCTAATCTTTCCAATCCACGGTTTTGTCCGATACTGTATTTGTAATAATTCGAGCTACGGGCATGTTTGCTGGCATACTGAATGGTTGCTTTGTCGCTGGTAGCCATATAAGCCCTGATGATATCCAGCTTAGCTTTACGCACATCTATGCGGGTTTGGTTCACAATATCCATGGTGAATTTCACGCCACCTGATGTGAGGTACCGGTTGGTTGAGCCGGGGTATCCCATAACCATTGAAAAATCGTTTTCGGTGTATCCTTTCAATGAAACCGGAAAGTGATGGCGTGGCTCCAGTGGGATATTTTCTTCTGAGAATTCAGCAGGAGTTCCGTCGGGAGCAGTGTAGATACGGAACATAGAGAAATCGCCTGTATGGCGGGGCCACATCCAGTTATCGGTATCGCCGCCAAACTTACCAATAAAATGAGGTGGGGCTCCTACCAGGCGTACGTCGCGGTATGTTTCATATTCGAGCATTAAATATTGATTGCCCCTGTAAAAGCTTTTGATGCTGATGTGATGTGTTGAATCAACTTCTGCATTATTGCGAACACGGGCTATGGCATTTTGAATACTGTCGTTGCGGGTTTCTTCGTCCATTTCATGTGTTACATTGTCCAAAACCTGGTCGGTTACATCGTCAACACGTACAAGAAAAGAAACAAACATGCCCTGGTTGGGGAGCTCGTCGGCTTTGGTTGGTGCCCAGAACCCGTCGCGCAGGTAGTTGTTATCTTCTGTTGAATGTTGTTGTATCTGACCGTAACCACAGTGGTGGTTTGTAAGAAAAAGGCCTTGGTCTGAAACCAGTTCACCGGTACATGATCCGCCGTTTAGTGATATTACCGCATCTTTTAAACTCGACTGGTTGATGTTGTAAATGTCATCGGGTGTTAACTGTGCGCCCATTTCGCGCATTTTTTCAATGTTTACTTTGTTCAGCAACGAAGGTAACCACATGCCCTCGTCGGCTTGTGCCGAGAATGCAAGTAATAATGCGGGCACAAGGAGTATTAAATTTCTTATTTTCATTTTTAAAATTTTGTCGTGTAATTGATTATCAGACTTCAACAACCTGTGCTTTCCAAATCCGTCCTTTTAACATTTTTGTTTCAGTTTCGAATCCGGGTTTCTCAAGCAGTGCAAACATATTTTTCTTGTATGCTTCAACACCGGGCTGGTCAAATGGGTTTACATTGATCAGGTAGCCGCTAATTCCGCAGGCTTTCTCGAAAAAGTAAATTAATTGTCCGATATTATGTTCATCGAGCTTTTCAATTTCAATTTTAATATTTGGCACATCCCCGTCAACATGGGCAATTTGTGTTCCCAGTTCGGCCATCTTGTTAACATAGTCAACATTCTTTCCGGCGAGGTAATTCAGTTTGTCGAGGTTATTTTCATCTTCGGGGATGATAACTTCGCGATTTGGTTTTTTTACAGAAATAACGGTTTCGTACATCAGGCGTTCGCCTTGCTGGATGTATTGCCCCATCGAGTGCAGGTCGGATGAAAAATCGACCGATGCCGGGAAAATCCCTTTCCCGTCTTTCCCTTCACTCTCACCATATAATTGTTTCCACCATTCGGCCATGTAATGAAGCTTTGGCTGATAGTTAACCAGGATCTCAATTTTTTTACCTTCCTGGTACAGTGAATGACGTGCGGCAGCGTATTGACAGGCAATATTGTTTTCAAACGGAACTTTTGCGCCTGTTGCTTTTGCCATGTCTTTGGCCCCGTTAACCAATGCCCTGATGTCGAACCCGGCAACGGCTATTGGGATCAGTCCTACCGGAGTGAGAACAGAATAACGGCCACCAACATCGTCGGGTATTACGAATGTTTTATATCCTTCGTCGTCGGCCAGTGTTTTAAGCGCACCTTTCGATTCATCAGTAATTGCACAAATACGGCTTTTGGCTTCTTCTTTACCATATTTTTCTTCAAGGTCTTGTTTTAATACACGGAAAGCCAATGCAGGCTCGGTAGTGGTTCCCGATTTAGAAATCACACAAGTGGCCCATTCTTTATTTTTTAGTAAATCGCGTAATTCGGCCAGGTAATCTTCGCTAATGTTCTGACCGGCAAACAATACTGCTGGTTTGTCACCTTTCAGGTGTGCGAAATTGTCGTTAAGTGCATCAATAACAGCTTTGGCTCCCAGATAAGAACCCCCTATGCCTATTACAATGTATACATCTATGTTTTTTTCGCGTATGTTTTTCGCCGTCGTTTCTACATCATTTAAAAAATTGTTGCTGATCTCATTGGGCAGATTCACCCAACCAACGAAATCACTTCCACGTCCGGTTTTTTCGTGAAGTGCAGCATTAAGTTCTTCGGTTTCGGTTTTGTAAGTGTTGTAAACATCAGGTGAAATAAACCCGCTTGCTTTTGAAAATGATTTGCTTAAATCTAAATTAATCAGTGTCATATTTTAATGTGTTTATTGTTTTTATTTTAATTTATTCTGATTCTTAATCCATAGAATTTGCTATTTACCTGAGGTCTTCGGTTAGAAGCCGTATTTCAATGGCCGGTGAAATGTTTTCATAGCAAATATTGTAAACGGCATCACAAATGGGCATGTTTACATTGTATTCTTCGTTAATTTCTTTGATGCATTTAACGGCATAATATCCTTCAGCTACCATGTGCATTTCAAATTGTGCCGAGCGAACGGTATAGCCTTTCCCTACCATGGTTCCGAATAAACGGTTACGGCTGAATTGTGAATAGGCGGTTACCAGCAAGTCGCCCAAATAGGCCGACCCCTTTATGTCGCGGGATATTGGGTGTACTTTATCGACAAAACGCTTAATTTCCTGAATGGCATTTGAAATAAGTACAGCCTGAAAGTTATCGCCGTAATGAAGCCCATGGCATATGCCGGATGCGACAGCGTAAATATTTTTAAGAACCGAAGCATATTCGGTGCCATATATGTCGTCTGAGATATTTGCTTTAATGAAAGATGATTCGATTAGAAGGGCAAATGCACGTGCCTTTTTCACATCGGGGCAGGCAATAGTAAGATAGGAAAGTCTTTCGAGGGCGACTTCCTCTGCGTGGCATGGTCCTGCAATGATGCCGATTGAGTCGAAAGGCACACCGTAAGCCTTGTTGAAAAATTTACCTACAATCAAATTTTCATCGGGTACAATACCTTTAATTGCCGATATCACAAATTTATCGCTGATGTCAACCTTGAGCTTTTTCAAGCCATCTTTTAAAAAGGCCGACGGAATTACAAATATGAGTATATCAGAATGCCTGGCAATTTTATTGATGTCGTTATAAAAATTGATGCGCTCGGTATCGAAGTACACATCGCCCAGGTAATTGGGGTTGTGACTATACTTTTTTATGAAATCAATGTTATCGGGGTTCCTGAAGTACCAGTTGATAGACTGTACATTTGTGAGTAAAATTTTTGCAAGGGCAGTGGCCCAGCTTCCGCTTCCGATAATACCTATTTTCGCGTTTGATAACATGCAATTATTTGTTGCTTTGATGAATGGCAAAAGTACAAAAATCATTCTTTATATATATAATAGCTTACCGAAAAGGTAGGTGATGAATGTGAAAATAGCTTAAAAACCTGTCAGAATCTGGGTAATATTCATATGTGTATAAATTTTAGTATAACTATAATTGACGTTCGTCAACTCAAAATGGCATTTAATCAAAAAGTACTAAGGGCTTGATTGTTAGTTGATTTATTTTTTGTCTCTTTGTATTGACCTTTATTAAATCAAAACACAAAACGACAAGCAATTGTCAAAACGCCAAAAAATAATAAATGATGAAATTAAAAGTGCTTTTCATATTGTTTTCTGTATTAATTGCTGTAAGTAGTTTCTCGCAATCCCATTTCCCTTTAGAATACCGCGTTGAAAAGCAGGCTATGTCAATACCAATGACCCCCTTATATGATGTGTATTTTGATAATTATTTTCATGCAAGGCCTGTAAATGTTGATTTTGATGGTTCTGTTTTGAAATTATTATACGATAACGGAAGGGTGTTTTCGAAAAAGGACGTTACAAAAGTTGATTATATAAGGGAAGAGTATAAAGGAGAATTAGAATATGAACGTTTCCTTTTTACCGATAATGTAAATCCAACCGATACCATCTTATTTCTTGTAGACCATTTGGTAAATTGTTATCAGGTCATAATTCCTGATAAAAATTCGAAAGGCGAAAATATTGGTTATAAGTCTTACCGTCATTTTGTTGAAGAAGAAAAACTTGTATTACGATAAGTCGAAAAGTTTTAAACCACCAAAAAGCCGGATTGCATTTGCAGTCCGGCTTTTTGGTGGTTTAAATATCTTGTTCTTCAGTGCTGTTCAAAAAATATTTTCTTTACCGGACAACAGTGCTTGTTCTTTTAAAGAATCATTAATATTCGCCAATTGATAATATCTAATAATGACCAATTACCAATGCCCAATTATCAATTACCAATTCACTAATGACTCTAATTCACTAATTCAACCGTTAGTCCTTCATTGCTGTTATTTACATTGGCAAGCTTGTTTTTTGTGAGCCCTTTAATGGCCTTGTCCCACTTTTTGTTACTGAGCCCTGTTTGGGCTTTGAGCTCGTTTAAGTCAACCGGCGATTGTTGCTTAAGCAAATTCATTACCGTTTTTTCTTCGTCGGTAAGTTGAACTGCTTTCTTCTCAGGTTTCATTTGTGGGAAGAATAATACATCCTGGATCGATGCCTGGTTGGTCATGAGCATTACCAGACGATCAATTCCGATTCCCATGCCCGAAGTTGGGGGCATTCCATATTCTAAAGCACGAACAAAATCGGTATCAATGAACATGGCTTCATCATCACCTTTTTCTGATAATTTTAATTGTTCCTGAAAACGTTCCAGCTGATCAATCGGGTCATTTAGCTCGGAATAGGCATTGCAAAGTTCTTTACCGTTCACCATTAACTCAAAACGCTCGGTTAACTCAGGGTTTTCGCGGTGTTTTTTGCAAAGGGGTGACATTTCAACGGGATAATCTGTAATGAAAGTTGGCTGTATGTAACTGCTTTCACATTTTTCGCCAAATATTTCGTCAATGAGTTTTCCTTTGCCCATTGTTTCGTCTGCTTCAATGTCCAGTTTCTTACAAACTTCGCGGAGTTCAGCTTCATTCATTTCGCTGATGTCAATGCCCGTGTGCTCTTTAATTGAATCGAGCATACTGATTCGCTTGTAAGGGCGCTTAAAGTCAATTACTTTGTCGCCTACCTGGACTTCTGTTTTGCCATGTAAATCGAGGGCTATACGCTCAATCATCTCTTCGGTAAACTTCATCATCCAGTTGTAATCCTTGTATGCCACGTAAATCTCCATAACGGTGAATTCCGGATTATGGGTGCGGTCCATTCCTTCGTTACGGAAGTCTTTGGCAAACTCATATACGCCTTCGTAGCCGCCAACTATCAACCTTTTCAGATAAAGCTCGTTGGCAATGCGCATGTATAAAGGCATATCGAGTGTGTTGTGATGCGTGGTAAACGGACGTGCAGCGGCTCCTCCGGGTATGGGTTGCAATATTGGTGTTTCAACCTCAAGGTAACCATATTCGTTAAACATTTGGCGCATTGTGTTCATAATGGTTGTGCGCTTTTTAAAGTGTTCGCGGGTTTTGGGGTTTACAATCAGGTCGACATAGCGCTGGCGGTATCGCATTTCAGCATCGGTAAAAGCATGGTGGGCAATCCCGTCTTTTTCTTTTACAACGGGTAAGGGGCGTATTGACTTGCTGAGAATTGTAAATTCTTTCACGTGTACGGTTATTTCACCCATTTGGGTGCGGAACACATAACCCTTAACGCCAATAATATCTCCAATGTCGAGTAACTTTTTAAATACTTCGTTGTATAAGGTTTTGTCTTCTCCGGGACATATTTCATCGCGGTTAAAATATACCTGAATGCGGCCGGTTTCGTCCTGCAATTCAACAAACGAGGCTTTTCCCATGATGCGACGGCTCATAATACGGCCGGCCATGGAAACATCTTTCAGGCTTTCTTCGTCCTTTTCAAATTCCTGTTTTATCTGTTTGGTATGGTGTGTGGTTTTATACTCGGCAGCGGGGTAGGGCTCGATGCCCATTTCGCGTAACTTTTTCAACGAATTACGGCGGATGATCTCCTGTTCACTTAATTCTCTGATACTCATAATTTATTCGCTTTTCAAAAATTTGTGCAAAGATATAAAGAAAACCGGATGTTGTATCTGGATTATAGAAAATTGGTTGTTACGAAAAATTCAGCTTTTATTGTTATTTTTGAGATTCCAATTACACAAAAATCTTACACGATGAAACGAGTATCAATATTATTCATGCTAACATTATTTTTTATGGCAAGCTGTAAAACAGGAGAAGACAAAACAGAAACGAAAAGTGATTTTCAGTTTAATGTAGAAAAATTTGCCGACCTTAAAATATTAAGGTATCCGGTGCCGGGTTTCGATGAACTAACACTTGAACAAAAAGAACTGGTGTATTACTTGTCACAGGCCGCTATTGAAGGGCGCGACATTATGTTCGACCAAAATTACCGCCATAACCTGGCCATAAGGCGGACGCTCGAAGCTATTTACAAAAATTATGATGGGGACCGTTCTGCCGATGCTTTCAAAGCGTTGGAAGTGTACCTGAAGCGGGTTTGGTTTTCAAACGGCATTCATCACCACTATTCAACCGATAAGTTTGAGCCCGGTTTCGACAGCGATTATTTCCTTTCGCTGATTGCCGGCATTGATGAATCAAAACTGCCCGTAAGTAAGAAGCATATTGAAGAAACGCTTGTGCCGGTTATGTTCAACCCCTCGGTTGATGCCAAAAGGGTAAACCAGGCATCAGGCGCAGATGTTATTGCAACATCGGCCAATAATTACTGGGGCGAAAATGTAACACAGGGCGAAGCCGAAGCCTTTTACGAAGCAATGAAAGACCCGGATGATGAAACGCCCATTTCGTACGGACTAAACAGCAGGCTCGAGAAAGAAGACGGTAAACTTGTTGAGAAGGTCTGGAAAGTTGGTGGTGTTTATTCCAAAGCCATTGAAAAAATAGTATTCTGGCTCGAAAAAGCAGCTGCTGTTGCTGAAAATGACGACCAAAAACAGGTAATTGAATATTTAATCAGCTACTATAAAACCGGCGACCTCGAAACCTTCGACAAATATAACGTGGCATGGCTGGCCGATCAGGACTCACGTGTTGACTTTATTAATGGTTTTATCGAAACTTATGGCGACCCACTGGGGCTGAAGGCAAGCTGGGAAAGTGTGGTGAATTTTAAAAATATTGAAGCCACACGCCGCACCGAAATTATAAGCGAAAATGCGCAGTGGTTCGAAGACCACTCGCCGGTTGACCCGCGTTTCAAGAAAGAAGAAGTTAAAGGGGTAACTGCCAAAGTTATTACTGCTGCAATGCTGGGGGGCGATTGTTATCCGGCCACCCCCATTGGAATCAATTTGCCCAATGCCGATTGGATACGTAAAGAACACGGATCGAAATCGGTAACCATCGAGAATATCACTTATGCATACGACCAGGCCTCAAAAGGCAATGGGTTCCTCGAAGAGTTTGCTTATTCGCAGGAAGAAATTGAACGGGCGCGTGAATACGGCTTTCAGGCCGATAACCTGCACACCGACCTTCACGAATGTCTGGGGCATGGTTCAGGGCAGCTTCTGCCCGGTGTTGCCGGCGACGAGCTGAAAGCTTACGGGGCTCCAATTGAAGAAACCCGTGCCGATTTGTTTGCCCTGTACTACATGGGCGACGAGAAAACTGTTGAGCTTGGATTGCTGCCCGACATGGAGGCTCATAAAGCGGAATATGACAGTTATATCCGAAACGGGTTAATGACACAGCTTACCCGTGTGAAATTAGGCAACAACATTGAACAGGCCCACATGCGCAACCGTCAGCTTATTGCCCGATGGACATACGAACACGGGAAAGATGAGAACGTGATAGAAAAGAAAGTAAAAGACGGAAAGACTTTTTATGTGATTAATGATTACAAGAAGTTGCGTGATTTATTCGGGCAATTCCTTGCCGAGATTCAGCGCGTTAAATCTGAAGGCGATTACGAAACGGCTAAAAACTTGATTGAAACGTATGCTGTAGAAGTTGACCGCGATTTACACGCCGAAGTGCTTGAGCGTTACGAAAAGCTCGACCTTGCTCCGTATAGCGGTTTTGTAAACCCGGTTTACAAAGTTGAGAAAGATGACAATGGTACCATCACAAACATCACGCTCGATTACACTGAAGGGTATGCCGATCAAATGATGCGCTATTCTGAAGAGCACTCATGGCTGCCGAGCTATAATTAGTATAAATAACCAATAATTATAACATCGAACGGAGCGTAGGCCAGGGATTGGAGCGGCAGCCTGTTGCGGCTGTTGGCCTGTGTGAACAGGAGTGGCAGGGCGACCGTGAGGAAGCCCCTGCCACGACTTGTGAACACGGCCAACAACTGCGACAGCTATAGCGGAAAGCCCGCAGGCCGCCAAATAATTGGCTATACTACCTCGATGCCTTTTTTTTTGAGCAAATCGAGGCTTAGGTTGCGGAGTTTGTATTTTTGGATTTTGCCGCTGGCGGTCATGGGGTATGCGTCCATGAAGAAGATGTGCTTTGGGATTTTGTAACGGGCAATTTGGCCGCGGCAAAAATCCCGGACTTCTTCTTCCTGCAATGTTTCGCCATCTTTGAGGATGATGAACGCGCCTACCTGTTCGCCATATTTGGGACTGGGCACGCCGGCGACTTGTACATCCTGTATGCCGGGCATTTGGTAAAGGAATTCTTCGATTTCGCGTGGGTAAACGTTTTCGCCGCCGCGGATGATCATGTCTTTGATACGGCCGGTGATTTTGAAGTTGCCGTTTTCGTCTTTCACGCCCAGATCGCCCGAGTGCAGCCATCCATCTTTGTCGATTGTCTCGGAAGTGGCCTCGGGGTTTTTGTAATACCCGCGCATGATGTTGTAGCCACGGCAGCATACTTCGCCCTGTTGGCCAACGGGTAGCTCTGTGCCGGTTTCGGGGTCGAATATTTTCACCTCGATGCCGGGTAGTTCGCGGCCCACGGTACCAACTTTCACCTCGATGGGGTCGTCGGTGCGGGTTTGGGTCATTACCGGCGAAGCTTCGGTAAGCCCGTAAGCAATGGTTACATCGGTCATGTGCATTTTATCGATGACCTGGCGCATGGCCAACCAATGGACTGGACATAC
>JAGYOI010000189.1 GCA_018399395.1 Prolixibacteraceae bacterium | reverse complement strand
CCCATGGAGTCCAACATTTGATGCTTTACATTTTAAAACACCTTAGAACGCAGAGGGCGCAGAGAAGTTTTTTTATCCACGGATTTTCACAGATTAACACGGAGGGCTTAAATACGTCGATATCAATTCGCACGACAGCAAGGATCCACCATGCCACGAAGTGGCTATATTTCAATAACCCCCGGTGGAGCTCGCGGAACCGGGGGTTGAAGCATAACCAATAACCCCAGCCCCGGAGTGGGCTGAACATTGCCCCACAGAAGAACAAAAAGTTTTAATTGATTATGCTAAAACCAAAAGATCGTTAGATTTTAGACATTAGACAATAGACTTTGTTCGTAATGAATTAGATATCAGTATTTTAAACAAATATGCCATAGAGACACAAAACAACTCATTGTCAATGACTTAAAAAATAATAACGAACTGTTGTTTGAATAGACTATAGATAAAAATTAACACGAACTTCATTATTTAGAAACCGACATGGCATATTCAGATGAATTACCCCTTCACAAACAGATATACGAAAGTTTACGTAAAAATATTACAGATGGTGTTTATAAAGAAGGCGACATTTTACCATCGGAAAACCAACTTTGCCAATTACACCATGCCACACGCCCAACGGTGCGCAAAGCACTGGAACGTTTAAGCACTGAAGGTTACATTTCAAGAAGACAAGGCAAAGGAAGTATCGCAAAGGGCATACCGAGCGGCATTGGCATTCTTTCACTTTCGGGTACTACTTCAGCCATTGGACAGGAAAACCTGACCACTAAAATAATAACCAAACCCGAACTGCGTGAATGGAATACTGCCTTTACCTTTCAACTATCAGAAAAAGAAAAGGGAAATGGCTGCTTATACCTTGAAAGGCTCCGCTTAATTAACAACACCCCGGTATTTTTTGACATAACAAAGATCCCCAATATAAACCTGCCACGTTTTACTCAAAAGAATTTTGAGAACAAATCACTTTTCGATATTTTAAGAAAAAACTACCAAATTGAAGTTAAAGGTGGTGAACAAAAATTATTGGCAATCACTGCAGATAAGAAACTTCAACGATATTTCAATGTTAAAACCGGACATCCAATACTACAAGTAAACCGAAAAATATCAACAAACAGACCCGATTTCTACTTTTACAGTCAGATATTTTGCAATACTGAAAGCTATACGCTTTACGGTACATTTTAACACAAAAAACCCGGCAATGACAACTCATTACCGGGTTTTTTATTTATAACAATAAAAATTAATTATCTAAACTATCCTTATAATCATTAAATGACTTAATATTGTCATCACAAGCTTCAATATAAGTTTTGGCCTGTTCATTTTTAGGATCAACTTTCAACACTTCTTCAAACAATGGCTTGGCCTCTTCAAATTTATCAACAGCCTTCGACATGTTTGCTAAATAATTGTTAGGATCGCCTGTTGATGCAGCCTTGGCTAATTCATTCGCTTCGCTGAATGGTTTAGCGGCCTCTTTTAACATTGGAATGGTAAGCATATCTAACATTTTAGAGCGATATTTGCTCTTTGGATACTCGTTAAGGGCTTTCTTTAACGTGCTGACCATTTTTTCTTCATTATCATTCTTTTTATAAATGTTAGCCATATAAAGCATAGAAACATCTTCGCGATATCCCAACTCAACAGCTTCCTGATAATGACTCAAAGCGACATCGTCTTTATCCATTTTATTGGCACAATAGGCCATGTAGTAGGCTGTTTTTCCATCGGCTTTGGCTTCTTCTCCACCTTTTTCGCGATATTGTTTAAAATAATCGTAAGCTTCACTATAATTTTTAGATTTCATGAAATTAGAAGCAGCATACTTAAAACTTCTTTTATAAAGTTTTTGAGTATTTGCATCTTCTTTAGCACCTTCTTCTCCTGAATTGAAATAACTCTCCCATTTTTCAATTGCTTCTACGTAATTTTTATTCCTGTATGCTTCGTTTCCAGCATTCTTTGCTTTCAGTCCTTCACTTAAGTCCTGAGCGAATGATGTTGTAAAAAACGAAATCATTACTACAGCTAAAAGTATTCTTTTCATACCAAACTCCTTTTTAATTTTTTGATTTATAATTGTTATCATTCTTATTGGCGTTCAAATATAACGAAAAAGATATTTTACCATAATTGTTTTTTACTTTTTTTAATGTTTGCAAGTTCCAATTTTAGGGATTATAATGATCTTTATTCCAAAAAGAGATAATATTCGTAATCATTTCTTTATAATTCAAAGCCAATTCGTTGCCCCCTTCAATTTCTAATATCTTATTTATGTTGTTTAATGCTTCTCCCCATTTTTGCATTTTATAATAAACCTTTGCCTTTAACAACAAAGCTTGAATATCGTTACTATTTCTATTTAACAGGTTACTGGTATGTACTAAACATTGATCCATTTCACCTTTTGAAAAAGCTATATTAGCATTTTCTAATTCTGATTTACCCATACAACTCCTTTCCTATTTTCATACGAACAAGCGACTGAACCTTCTTGTACGTGTTTAACATTGCCTCTTCAATTCCACCAGCTTTTTCAGTTAGCACATATATTCGGTAAAAACCTGCATTATCGGATAAAGCATTAAAACCACAAACTCCTATCACAGGCTTATCAATTTTCATTCCAAAATTTAAAGCAGCCCCAGGTAGTTTGCCATGCAGTGTTGATTCATCAATTTTCCCTTCCCCTGTAATAATACAATCAGCCCATTTGGCTTTCCCGTAAAAACCGGTTTTGTCAAGTACAAAACTGGCACCGTCAACTAACGCTGCATTAAAAAGGGCCGAAAAAGAAGCAACAATTCCACCGGCTGCCCCACCTGACTCCAAACCAGAAACATCAATTCCTGTTTCCTGAAACAAAACCCCGGTCCATAATGACAAATTCTTATTCAATTTATTAACCATTTCAGCATCTGCACCTTTTTGGGGTGCGAACACATTGGCAGCCCCTTTAGTCCCCAATAATGGGTTTTTTACATCACATAAAACCTTCAGCTTCACGCCCGCCAAAAGCCCTGTAGCTTCAGACGCATCAATTGAAACAACATTTGCAATGTTATGTCCATTTCCTTTCTGCAAAAAAGTGCGACCATCAAAAAACTTTACACCGAGTGCAATCAGGGCTCCCATGCCAGCATCTACTGTGGCACTACCCCCAACGCAAAGGATTATTTCATTAGCACCGTTTTCAACAGC
This sequence comes from Prolixibacteraceae bacterium, assembly GCA_018399395.1. Taxonomy (GTDB): domain Bacteria; phylum Bacteroidota; class Bacteroidia; order Bacteroidales; family Prolixibacteraceae; genus Roseimarinus. The sequence continues at coordinate 1,025 of JAGYOI010000189.1, read as the reverse complement.
CTCACGAATCAACTCTCCGGTACCCACACTGCTTGCTTCCATAGGTGAAAACTCGCGGGGTGAAAGTAACTTTAGCCCCGAAGCTTCTGCCATTTCAATAATGGCTACATTTCCGGCAACAAAATACCCGGCTTGAATGAGCCGCATCAACGGGTCATGTACTTTACAAGTAACATATTCAGCATTATAAACCGAAGCCAGTATCTCAGCGGTACCATCGCCCCCATCAGCCAACGGTATTTTTACAATTTCAGACGCACCGGCATCTTTCAACCCAATACTTATAGCATTGGCAAAATCTAAAGCCGAAAGAGAGCCTTTCATACTATTTGGTGCAACTAAAAACTTGGTTTTATTCATCAATTAAAAATCTCCTCTTGTAACAAACTCGATACCCTTTATACTTTGGAGCTTATTCATTAAAAATTCAAGATGCTCAATATCATTAACATACACCCTTAAAACACCTTCAAACGTGCCATTTTTTGAATCGATGTTAATTGAACGCATTTGTACGCCTACATCCTTTGCTATTATATATGAAATATCGCCAACAATTCCCTGTCTGTCAGAGCCAACAAGATGGATCGTTGCCTGAAATGAGTTATTCTGCTTCGTTTCACGCCATTTCGATTTAATAACACGATAAGGATACCGCTCTTTCATTTGTTTGGCATTAGGGCAATTTTCGCGATGAATTTTTATGCCATCACGAATGGTTATGAACCCGAAAATTTTATCACCAAAAATTGGATTACAACATTGAGCCAGCTTGTAATTTATGTTTTTCAAGTTGTTATCGATTACCAAAAACTCCTCACTGTTATCAAACGACAGTTGCTCAATTTCTTTCTTGGGTAATAATTCCCCCAGCACATCTTTGGCTTTTTCTTCCTCTTCTTCTTTGCCCTTAACGATATTCTTCAGCTCAAGTGCTTCAACTTTACCGGTTGCCACAGCATAATACATATCCTGGGCCGATTTCATTTTTAGAGCAGACAACAAGGTTCGAATCACCTCATCGG
>JAGYOI010000188.1 GCA_018399395.1 Prolixibacteraceae bacterium | reverse complement strand
GAAAAATCATATAATATGCAAAGCATTGTCATTAAACCCAAAAGCCAAAAAGCAGGATTATTTCTTAATAAATTGCTCTCTCAACTATCCGAAGTAAAGAGCATAGAAATAATTGAAGATAAAAAAGAAAAACCTTTTGCTGTTTTGTCTGAAAGCTCACTTCAGAAAGAATGGAATAGCATCGAAGACAATATTTGGGATACATGGGCTGATAAAAAACTAAAAAGCACCAAATAATGAACTTCGCAAAAGGTGATATCATAATAATTCCTGTACCCTTTACATTGTAAAGTATCCAGCCTCAATAAAAACAAGTATTTAGAATTAGTCGGAAAGATTGAAAATATTATTGAAATATAAAACCCCCCAGATAGAACGGTAGTTCAGGCACTAAGGTATTGAGGGCTATTTTATTTCTACAATTGCTGCAAAACATCCCACTTATGTACAAATGCGTACTAAGGAACCAAACCGTAACGCGGACATTCCTGTCCGCCCCCCCTTTAAACCCTTTAGAAAAAGGTTTTCCTCTTAGCGCTCCGCACCCACTACCCCCTGTCCAAGAGTCAGAGCGGTCTTATAAACCATTAACTTCAACAGTTTTTTCACGGGTAATAACCCTGCCATTCAACAATTCAACCTTGACCTGAATCACAAAATCTGATGCTATTTCGCTTGTTTGTACCCGCGCTTTTACCTTTCCATCGTTGCTGATTTCTGCATCGGGTTGCCAAAGCAGTGTTGTTTGATACTTCCACACATCAGGTTCAAAATCTTCGTAACTGAATTTTTTTGAGTATACGGTTTTGTGCTGTTCTTCGCTTATATCCTGCCCCCCATGTGACCCGTGGGTGCGTATTTCAATGATGCCGACGCTGTTAAGGCCAGTATAACGTTGAATGTCAATAGGTTTCGTGCTGACATTAATCGATTTTACATCATAAGGTGAAATCTGGCCTAAAGCATCGATACTGGTACCCACTTTCTGCCCATCGATGACAATTAACGCGCCTTGCTGAAAGTTAAGTGAATTGCGCGACCCGTAAAACACGATTTGGTTATTCATGATATCGAATGGCTTAATTGTCTTTATCACTTCAAGAATTGTTGATCCCGATTGTAACATTCTTTCTGCTGTTCCCTGTCCCTGTGGCCGCTTGTCCTTTGTTTCGGTACCCACATCGTCCAATAAGTCTTCATTTTGCTGATAGTATTTGTGGGTGCCCGTACCATATACCTTTTCACGGTTAAACTGCCTTTTCAGCAGCATATCTGACAGTGTTTGGTCAAAAGAGCGGGCAAGTTCAACATTGTAGGTTTTATTCCCTTCATTGTTAACGGCTTTTATCACCATGTTGGGTGATTTGTTTAACCCACGAAACAAAAACTTTCCTTTAGCATCTGATCTCACTGTTTTCAGTGCATTTTCGTCGCGATGCCGTAAAATAACCCTGGCTCCGGCTACCGGCTTTCCGCTTTTATCGGTAACCATACCCGAAATGCCTTGTTGTATTTCATCTGATATTGCAGCTTTTCCATCAATCAGGCTTCCAATGGAATAATATTCGTAAGAATTTCCGAGAAGTTCGATATTACAGATATACCGGTTTAATACATTATCTGGCGGGTATAATGTAAGGGGGTTCGAAAAAAAGTGAACATGCTTTTCATCTGCACTGTTGAAAAGGTTATGCTTGTCAACAACTTTAAGGTCCACTTCGAAAACCGAATTTGTTTTCAACAACTCGTTTAAATCTACTTCTACATCAAAGGCTTTGTTGGTTTTGGCAACCGGCGGGGTTATTTTAATGTCAAGTTGAGTTGAATCAATAGCTTCATCGCAATATATCAGCCTTTCTGATACAACTTCAGCATCGGCCGAAAGGATGGCGACATGAATAATATCGCCAGGAATTTTAGCGGTGTTTAACTGGAAACTATTTTTAGCTTCTGCTTTAAAGTCGAACTGCAAATGCATGTTACCCCGGGCTAATACCACTGCGCTATAATCGCGTCCCACATAACTACCGGTATTTAATACATCAAGCCATACCTGCCTGTTTTTTACTTTGTGCAAATGAATGGCCGTTCCATTTAATACCGGCGAAGGCAGGGCAAATTGCTGGTCTCTGCCATATTTTGATTCAATTTTGAGGGTATATTGATTTTGGGAAACCGGCATTAAACTCAATAAACCAACATGATTTTTCAGTATTTTGGCCAGTCCCGAACGGTGTCCTGTTTGGTCGTATATAATTCCCTCAACACTTACCGGTTGGCCAAAAGGATTGAAAGCACGGTAAACAATGCGTTGCTGTTGATTCGACAGCAGGGTGTTGCCCTCGGGGTAGAACTTTACTTGCAGCCGGTCGGAGGTAGTTGGCACCGGTATTTTACGTGAATTATTACCACGCCCGATTATTTTTATATGAAAATAGAACCCATGTCTCAGTTCACCGGGTAATTCATATTTTAACGCTACAGTTTCGTCAGTTGCAATTCGTGTTTTTTCGCTAAATATTTCAATGTCATCATCAAATAGTGTTACCAGAATCCGTTCTTTTCTGGTTGATGTGGTAACCGGGTTAAGTTTGACCGAAAGTGTTATATCATCGCCGGTATCGTAAAGTTTTTTATCTGTTGAGGCTTCAATGGCATAGGTGTTTTTACCGAGCCGGTTAATGTACACTGGCTTTATCGCTGCAAGCGAAGGCTTGTTGATTTCGGGGCTTTCCGATTGATAGGTCATCAGGCACATGTGCCCGTGCCCTACCCACGAAGGCACGGTAATATATCCCGAAACAGAGCCGTTCTCAACCAATTCCTGTTGGTCGACAACCACCTCGCCCGATTCATTTTTCAGCATCACAACCACCTCTTTGTTCCTGGCTGGCAACTGTGTTACCACGTTATATAAGTCAATTTCGAACCATATTTTTTCGCCCGGAGCATAAATGTCCTTGTCGGAGCGGATAAAAGATTTGTGCAGTGCATTTTCATTTGAGGTTGCCTGAAATGCTTTCGTCAGCTTTTCAGCCGGTGGCTGGGCAATTGTTGTACCTGCTACACAAAAAAGTATTAAACTAATAATTAACGTTTTCATATCTCTTTTTCTTTAATTCCGGTACCGCACAACCAGATCATCTTTGTCAAAATCACGGAGTGCTTTTATCAAATCTTCTTCGGGCTCTATCACATTGTAATTTTCCCAAAACGACTGGTCGTAATTCTTTATCTTTTCGGTAAATATTTCGTTCGACCGGAATGTTTCTTTTCGGTTAAAATGTTCGATATTTCCTTTTTCAACTTGCGTGGTTATGATCTCAGAAGTACTTAAAAAATCTTTTCTTTCGCGTTTTTTACGGTCTCTTATCCTGATTTCAAACATGCTCCTTGCCGAACGGAAATACCATTTATCGTTCACCTGTTTGTATTGCACTACATACCCCAGTTCACGGGGCGTGGCTTTTATATGTAATGGTTTTCGGTGAATCAGTGCATCGCGGGTATCTTTTAGCCCCTCACGCGTGTATTCAAATTCAACACGCACCAGTGCCCAGGTTTCGGTATCGAAATACAGGGTGCCTTCAAAAAGTATATCGCGAAGGTTGTAAACCGGGTTAAAATGTACTACGGCTGCAGGCCTGTTATTGATCAGGGTCACACGGTCGAAATTATACGAGTAAAACTCACGAAATTCGGCATTTAAAAAGCTTTCGTTGTTCTTCACCACATCGAGTTTGGTAATATAGTACGGGCCACCCATCAGGGTAAACCGTATGTCGCTATCCTTTTTCACATCGGCGGCCTTGCGGCCTTTCACCAGTCTTACAGCATCATCGCGATGGTGGTTGTAAGGTGCTTTTAAGATATTCACAACAGCTTCAGATATGTTGGTGTACGAATCGTTTTCCCTGGTAAGCTCCCGGTAAAAGGCCGTCAGCAATACATTTTCATGTTCGTAATTATCATGGAGGTTTTCTTCGTATTGCTCAAAAATAAATTCCGGGTTATAGTTAAAAACGTCAACGGTTTTGATTTTGTAGCTCACATTAAGCAGCTTTATTGTGCGGGCTGAGTCGGAAAAATCCTGAACCGGCATGTACAATGTTTCGTATCCTAAAGTTGAAAATACCAGCGTATCGTTTTGTAAATTGTTGGGGATTTTCATCGAAAACCGTCCATCCATGTTGGTCATGGTGCCAAGTGCAAGGCCTTCAAACGATATATTGCAATAGGGTACCGGATCCTGTCCCGACTTGTCGAGC
>JAGYOI010000187.1 GCA_018399395.1 Prolixibacteraceae bacterium | reverse complement strand
TTGGAGCAAGGCTACCAATACATCTTCGAAATGGATGCAGACTTCTCGCACAATCCCGATGATTTGGTTAATCTTTACGAGGCTTGCAGAAATGGGGCCGATATGTCAATAGGGTCGAGATATGTCAGTGGTATTAATGTGGTAAACTGGCCATTGAAACGCGTGCTGATGTCGTACTTTGCATCCTTCTATGTTCGTATTGTAACAGGCATGAATGTTCACGACTCAACGGCCGGGTTTGTATGCTACTCGCACCATGTTTTAGAAACCATCGACCTTGACGATATCCGCATGAAAGGTTATGGTTTTCAGATAGAAATGAAATTCACTACATGGAAATATAAATTTAAAATAAAAGAAGTGCCTATCATATTTATCGACCGCCAGGAAGGAACTTCAAAAATGAGCGGCGGTATTTTCAGTGAAGCCCTTTTTGGCGTTTTGAAAATGAAATGGCAAAGTTTTTTCAAAAATTACAACCGAAAACTTTCAGCATAATTTGAACAGCCCCGTTATTGGGGCTGTTTTGTTTTACGTAAACTTTAAACCCATGAAGACACTAATTTATAATGCAACAATTGTTAACGAGAACCAAAAGTTCAGGGGCAGTGTTCTAATTGACCAGGAAGATATTGTTGAAATTTTCACCGAAGACACCCCACTGCCTGACAACGTGAATGTTATTGATGCTTCAGGTTTATTGCTCATCCCTGGTGTTATCGATGATCAGGTACATTTCAGGGACCCCGGGCTTACGCACAAAGCCGATATCTATACCGAAGCCAAAGCTGCTGTAGCCGGCGGTGTTACCTCATATATGGAAATGCCCAACACCATACCCCAAACAACAACCATTGAGTTGTTGGAAGAAAAATTCACAAAAGCCGGGGAAAAATCGCTTGCCAACTTTTCATTTTATATTGGTGCTACCAACAACAACATTAACGAGGTTTTAAAGGCCGATCCTAAAAGTGTATGTGGCATAAAGTGTTTCATGGGCTCGTCAACGGGCAATATGCTGGTAGAAGGAAAACCACTTGAAGAACTTTTTGAAAAAGCTCACATGTTGGTAGCTACACACTGCGAAGAGGAATCAATTATAAAAGAGAACAGTGAAATATATCTCAACAAATACGGAGAAGATCTGCCAGTTAAATTTCATCCTGAAATAAGAAGTGCCGAAGCTTGTTACAAGTCATCATCTAAAGCCGTGCATTTAGCTAAAAAATATGGAACACGATTACACATCCTTCATTTATCAACAGCCCGCGAAATGGCTTTGTTTGAGAAAGGTGACCCCGATAAAAAAAATATCACGGCCGAAGTGTGTGTGCATCACCTTTGGTTTGACGATCGCGACTATGAGAATAAGGGCAACAAAATAAAATGGAACCCTGCTGTTAAAACAGCCGAAGATAAAGAAGCCCTCAGAAATGCTTTAAAATCAAACATTCTGGATGTGGTAGCTACCGATCATGCCCCGCACACTATTGAAGAAAAGGAAAACACGTATTTCAAATGCCCTTCGGGCGGGCCGCTTGTTCAACACTCGCTACCAGTTATGTTTGAAATGGTAAGCCAGGGGATTTTCACATACGAACAAGTTGTAAATAAAATGTGCCATGCCCCTGCAAAACTGTTCAATATAGAAAACAGGGGATTTATACGAAAAGGTTACAAAGCCGATTTGGTACTGGTATCGACCCGGAATGCATGGAAAGTTCAACGCGACAATATTGCTTACAAATGCAAATGGTCGCCATTTGAAGGCACTACTTTTAACCACAAAGTTGAATATACTTTTGTGAACGGGCACCTGGCTTATCGTAAAGGCATTTTTGACGAAAGCAAAAAAGGGCAACGCCTTGTTTTTTCACGGTAATGTTTATCGTTTCTTGTATTTGTCGATCAAATAATCGGGTATCTTCTGCAACGAAAGCTCGATGTTATGGGCATTCATTTTAAATGCCTGAAACGGCATGCCATAAACCACCGACGATTTTTCATCCTGGGCAATAGTAAAAGCCCCTGACTGTTTCATATTAAGCAATCCTTTGGCACCATCGGCGCCCATGCCGGTTAAAATAATACCTGTAGCACGGCTTTTTGCAACCTTAGCCACAGAATCAAACAACACGTCAACCGAAGGCTTATGCCGGTTAACCGGTTCAGTGTCAGTTATTGAAACCCTGTAATTACCTGCCGTGCCTACCAGTTCCATTTGCATTCCGCCCCTCGCTATTAATACGCGACCCTGGTAAAGGCGGTCGCCATTTTCAGCTTCTTTTATTTCAAGCGGACAAATATCGTTTAACCGGTTGGCAAAAAGCATTGTAAAGCCTTTGGGCATATGCTGGGTAATTAATATGCCCGGCATATCGGCCGGCAAACGCCTTAATATAAACTCAATGGCCGTAGTTCCACCAGCCGAAGCACCAATGGCAATTATTTCGGTTGTTTGAACAATTACCGGTGCTTTAGGCTGAACTTGCTTAATTCCTGATAAATCGACCAACAATTTTTGCTTTTGGCGCATGTTGGCCTGTGAGGCACCTTTAACTTTTTCGCAAACAAAACTGTAAAAATCATACAGGTTTGTATTAGATTTTAGGTTCTCTGGCTTATGAATAATATCGATTGCCCCTTTATGGAAAGCATCTAAACATACTTCTTTGTTACCTTTAGTGATACTTGATACAATTATTACCGGGATGGGGTGTTTGTGCATTAATTTATCGAGAAAAGTCAGCCCGTCCATTTTGGGCATTTCAATGTCAAGTGTAATAACATCAGGTATATCTTTCTCAATAATATCAACCGCTTCAAAAGCATCAGCCGCTGTACCAATCAGGTCAAGTTCAATATCCGACTCAATGGCATTAGCCAGTACACGCCTGAAAATTACAGAGTCGTCTACAACTAAAACTTTTATTCTTTTTTTACTCGCTCCCATCACTTACAATCCCTTAAAAGTTAATATTCTTTATCAAGTCAACTTTTACATGTCCCGTTTGCGGATCGAACAGAATTTTTCGTCCGGTTTTCCCCCCAATTTCTTCTTCCACAATGGGTATGTGTAATTCTTTAAGCTGTTGCCTTGCCACATCAATATTTCGTTTTCCGATGTTAAAACCTGAGGTTTCGAAATTCAATAAACTGGCGCCACCATACATTTTAGCTACCAGCCTTCTTTTCACAGCTCCCGATAAAATGGTTTTATCGTGCAGCTCGGTAACAGCAACATCACCATAACGAACATCCGGTGCACCTTTGTTGTTCCAGTTTGGCAACAAAAAATGATTCACACCTCCAATTTTTGAATGCTCATCCCAAAGGACAACTGCTACGCAAGAGCCTAAAATGGTAAACACCTTCGTGTCACCCGAGACGATTGCCAATTCTCCTTGTTTTAAATATTTTATCTTATCCAAACCAATACAGCTACACTAATTTTTCTTTCAATATTTCGAGTGTAAAAGGTTTTACCAAATAATCATCCATGCCACTATCGTAACACCGCTTTACACTTTCATCCGATTCATTGGCCGTTATGGCAATAATTTTTGAACGGTTAAGTCCTTCACCTTCTTCGTGTTCCCTGATTTTGGCCGTGGCTTCAGTACCATCCATTCCCGGCATGTATATATCCATAAGAATAAAACGATAGTGGTTTTCAATAGCCAGGTCAACAGCCATTTGCCCATTTGAAGCCGTATCGTGTTCGAAACCAAGCTTTGATATAAACATGCCCAAAACCTTCTGGTTCAACGGGTTATCCTCAACCAACAATACTTTATTTGCAAGTGCGCTGTTACTTTCAGGTTCGGGCTCTTTATGTGAATTTAATGGTTGTGCTTCATTTCTCTCTTTATTTTTCAGCTGATCCATCCGAAGGTTAAACTCTACAGGGTCAAATGGCAGGCGAATAAACTCATACCGATGGTTGAACTTCAACAACCGCACATCTACCTTCACACCTTCATCAAAAACGAAAAGAACCTGATGGTCATCCGGATGATTTTGTGATGAGAGGTTTTTAATGAAATCGACCCCTTCTTTACCGCTTTTTCCACAATTAATCACAAAAAAATCGAAATCAAAAGCTTTAGCCCTTATGGCACCGGTTTGTGTCGATACAGATTTAGAAACCACATGGCCGTGTTTTTCAAGTTCTTTTTGAATTTTATCAGCTACAGGAAGCTGTCCTTCAATAATTAAGGTTCTTATTTCTTTTTTATTCATACCGTCATCCGATTTTTTTATATACAC